>SLIE01000420.1 GCA_007135795.1 Desulfobacterales bacterium | reverse complement strand
TACCATAGAAAAATGTAAGATTACAGAGATAATTTCCTTATTTCGTTCCAGTGCCACTCATCCGGTTATCATTTGATACTTGCGATTTAGCTGCATTTTTAAAATAATCGTATTAAAAAAAAAAAAATTGGACAAGTCAATGAAAATATGACAAAGTACTTATTTGTAGAAATATGATACCCATCAATGGTAGTATTTCAAGCGTTTTTGCGTCATTTTTACAGTATTTTGTCAATAAGCGATTGTTGAAATAAACCGGTCCCAGGTGAATGCATGAGCGGCGGTGAATAATTTTTCAGCATTGCATGACCAAGAGAGGGATATTGATAAAAAAATTCGGGAACCCCCTTTTCCTTATAGTCGGTTTTGCTGCAGCAGTCATGTTTTACATGATATTCCATGCGTTGGGAGATTCCGGCGACAATTGGGATGCCGATATTTTTCTTGCACACGACAAGGGCAATATCCCAAGCTTTCAGTTCTATTTCGAACAGCAGGGACAAAAGGCAAGACAGGACACCGGGTTTGGATTTACACCGGTTTCCTCCCAGACGACCGATCTTTATATCAACCGGATGAAGGCGAGCCTCCCCACAGAAAATGCCCCCGGATTGTTTACATGGTGGTCGACCCGGCGGGTGGAGGAACTGGTGGAACGGGGATTGGTCAGTGATCTCACGCACCTGTGGGAGAAGCATGATAGTCATTATCCCAGGGAAGTTAGGGATGCATATACGATTGACGGAAAGGTTTACGGCTTTCCCTACAGCATAGAGTACTGGCCGATCTGGTACAACAAAAAAATCTTTGACCGGTTGGGAATCCGTGAACCGGAAACCTGGGATGATTTCATTGAAATTTGCGACGTTTTAAAAACCGCTTCCATCGATCCGATATTGACCTCTTTGCAGTATGACTGGTATGCGCTCATGTGGTTCGCCCAACTGATAATTGGCGAAGATCCGGATTTTTACAGGCGTTTGTGCAGTGGAGAGGCCTCCCACGCGGACCCGGTTGTTGAAGAAGCGCTACGGGTTTATGCGGACATGATCCGACAAGGATATTTTTCATCCCCATCGGCCAACATGTTCACCAATGCCGGATATCTTTGGAACAATGAGCGTTTTGGCATGGTTTTGGCCGGATCCTGGTATTATTCAACCGTCCTTGTCGATCAGAACGTGGACGAGGAAACCATCGGCGTTTTCATACTACCCGCCCGCAATCCTTCTGGGGGAAAGCATATCATGATGGAATCAGGCCCAATTTTTACGGCAAAACATTCCCGCAATCGCGAGCAGGCTGAAATTGTTGCCGACTGGTGGATGGGGCCAGAGGGAAACAGCCATTTTTCACAATTGTTTGGTTCTTTTTCGGCCAACAAAAGCGTTGATTCCAGCTATCTGGCACCCGAACGGCAAAAACTGCTGTCGTTGATAAAGAAAGAAAACTGCGGTATTGTCAACCGGTACTGGGAGGCAGCGCCCATCCCGGTGGTAAATGCCGCGATGGAAGCACTGTCTCATTTCATGGTGAATCCCGATACTATGGAAAACGTTATAACGGCGTTGGTCGATGCCGAGGAGGCTCAGGACATGGCCGTTCAATAAACATCGAGGACTTTTTACGACGCCATCAACATTAAATCAGATTTTTTTTCCGGACTTCAACTTAGACGATGCATAATCCCTGATGAGAATCAAAAGCCGGTTTTTAATTGTCTTTCTGGTCGTGTTCGCCGGTTTTGCGAGCGTTTCAGGCTTTTCCGGATATCTGTTTTTTAAGCTCAAACAGTTAAAAGAAGCAGAAACGCTATGCCATCAAGCCATTCATGCGCATGAGGCGTTCAGGCGCCTGACCTCACAACTCCTTTATACGGACACGCTGGATCATTCCTTTGTGCAGTGGAAAGATCATTACAAACTCCTTGAACATCGTCTCGACCAGCTTGATTTATCAATAAGCCTGGAAAACCTTCTCGCCACCAAAGCCCGGCAGGCCACCATGGAGACCATGATGGTATTCTGGAATGCCACCCGGGAAAGGCTCGATCGGGTGGAAAGACAGATATCCGATCTTTTCATGATGGAAAATCCTTCCCGGGACGGTCTTGTGTACCAATATTTTGACCTGGAAAACCGCGGCATACTCACTGTCAAAAACAATGTGAAAGATGCGTCCTTGTATTTGGGTTCCGAGTTCGAAGCCAGTCTCCTGACACTGGTTTCCATGGTCAACCGGGAGATCGAACGCCAGACCCATGTCGCCATAAACAGGATTGTACAAGTAACCCTGGCCATTACGGTTTCAGTTATCCTGATTCTGGCCTTTTTCCTGTCGAATCTCAATTTTCATCTTAAAAACTGGCTTCATTCGATGAATATTATCGGTAAAGGTGAGTTTCCCGAAAAAATTCCCGTTACCGGCAAGAATGAGTTGTCCCAGATATCGACGGCCATAAACCTTACTGCAACCAACTTACAGGAGATTTACAGGGAGCTGGAAAAAAGAATCGAAGAGCTTCATGCCGCAAAAGAAAATGCGGAATTGGCAGACAAGGCGAAGAGTCAATTCCTGGCACACATGAGCCATGAGTTGAAAACGCCTTTAAACGCTATTATCGGATTTTCCCAGATCCTTTTGAAAAGTGACAGCCTTGATCCGGATCAGAAAGTGCAACTTTCCGGCATCAATCGCAATGGAATGCACCTTCTGGGACTTATTACGGATGTGCTGACCATGGCGAAGATCGAAGCCGGCAGGGAAACTATCAATGAAAAAAGCATCGAATTATATCGGCTTATGCGGGAAATGGATGAGATGTTTTCTCAAAAGGTACGGGCAAAAGGGATTTTGTTTTCTTTTTCAGTCGCCCCACAGGTTCCGGCTTGTATCCAGGCTGACGAGACACGGCTGCGCCAGGTGATGATCAATATTCTTCAGAACGCCCTGAAATATACGGATGCCGGAAAGATCAGCATATTTGTGTCCATCGAGGTGTTAGCGGATTTGCCGGGGGGGAAACGACCGGCCATCTGTTTTGCGGTAAAAGATACCGGGTGTGGCATTGAAAAAGATCAGAATACGCTGATTTTTGATTCCTTCGTGCAGGCAGGGGGGGCGCGGGTTAACCAACAACAGGGGACCGGGCTTGGGTTGGCAATATGCAAAAAAACCATCGCCATGATGGGGGGAAGTATAGGCGTGGAAAGCGTCCCCGGAACGGGAAGCATGTTCTGGTTTAAAATTCCCCTTGCGGGAATGACGTCCATTTCTTACCCACCGCAAGCGTCTGCAATCGGCATTTCGGCGAACCCGCATTATTCGGTAACCGACAATGGTGAAGATTGCGCTATTTACGAAGAGCCGCATGTTTTGACGGATGAAGCATCCCTGAGGTTTTGTTCCGGCGCAGGTGTTACAATACTGGATCGGTTGTCACGGGTGCCGGCGGATATTCTTGAACGCATGGAACAGGCGGCCCTGCGCGCTGAAATCGACCAATTAAAAGAATTGATTGACGTCGTTCGGGAATATGATCATCGCCTGGCCATGCTTTTTTCAAGCCTGGCAGATGATTTCGCTTATGACAAGCTGATTGATTTGTTGCATCAAAATGGTCGTTGATTTGTTTGGATCGTTCATTTCAAGTAATCTGGGGAGAAACTATATCCATATGGATTATGCTTCCGATATTGAAAAAACAGGGAATGCGGGAAACGCGGATATTGTCATCGTGGATGACAACGGGGATAATCTTCGCATACTTGCCGGTATTTTGAGAAATGCCGGATATCTGGCGAGACCGGTCAGCAGCGGGAAAATGGCGTTGAACGCAATTTTTGCCAAACTTCCGAACCTGATTCTCTTGGACATCATGATGCCGGATACCGATGGATTTGAATTGTGTCGTCAATTGAAGGCCAGTGATCAAACCATTGATATTCCGATTATTTTCATCAGTGCGCTCGATGCACTGGAAGAGAAGTTGAAGGCGTTTTCCATGGGCGGGGTGGATTACATTACCAAGCCATTTCAGG
>SLIE01000459.1 GCA_007135795.1 Desulfobacterales bacterium | reverse complement strand
TATAACCGCAAAGGTACCGTCAGGGATTGGTTGGAACTTTGCAAACACCTTCGGGGTGAACAATATGATCTTGCCATCATCCCGCATGCAAGCGGCAAAACCTCGCTGATTACAGCCATGCTCCCCGCCCGCATAAAGCTTGGATTTGACTGGCGTCGGTCCAGGGATATGCACTGGATGCTGACAAACCGACATATTCCGCCAAAGCCGATGGGACATGTTCAGGATCAATTTTTGGAGTTTCTTGAATATTTGGAGATTAAGCATTACAATGTTGACTGGAATTTTCGATTTACAAACAAGGAATCCGCGTGGCAGAAATCTTTTTTCAATAAAAGTCAACCACCAGTCATCGGGTTTGTTATCGCCACCGCGCACTCGGAAAAAAACTGGCCTACTGAACGATATGCCGATGTAATTAATCATATTACTCAAAAACACGGCGTAAACCCAATGATCATAGGTGGTCCTGGCCCCCGTGAACAAAAAATTGCAAATGAAATACTCGATCTTTGCCGGTGCACCCCCATAGTTGCACTTAATAATCCGATTCGTAAAACCATGCTGCAACTGGCCGGTTGCCGCCTGGTTGTTTCCCCGGACACCGGCCCGCTTCACATTGCCGTTGCCATGAATACGCCTGTTGTGGGCCTGTATGGTTATACCAACCCTCGCCGCTGCGGCCCGTACAAGAAGTTTCAAGATCTTTTGATTGACAAGTATAACGACCCCGGAGAAGAAAACAGCCCCATTACCCGGAAAACAAAACCCGGACGGATGCACCGGATCACGGTGGACGAAGTTGTCGAAAAAATCGAGTTGGGGCTTACAAAATACAATGCCGATTTCAGAAACATATCTTTCATATCAGATCGGATCGACGAAGACGATTTCTGAGCATCAGAAACAGGCTCTGGTCCATGAATTCAGTCGCTCCCCTGAAAAGGCCGAAACCCTTCTCTCGGGCCGGATACGCCCTCAAATCGCCGAAATTGAAGGGTTTGGACAAGTGATCATCAAACATTATTTTCGCGGCGGCATTCTGCGGCACATCAACCGGCGCACTTACCTGAAAATCGGAAAAACACGCGCTGCCGCAGAATTCGATATGCTCACGCGTGTTCGCGACATTGGCATCAACGCTCCGGAACCAGTAGCCTTTGCATCCATTTCAAGAGGACTTGTATTTTACCATGCGTGGCTGGTCCTGAAAGAAGTTCCAGCTGCTGAAACGCTTGCGGAACTTGCCAGAAACACGCCGGAACGGGCGGAAGCGATTCTACCGCACGTGTCAGAGCAGGTAAGGCTTCTGATACGACATCATATACTGCATGTGGACCTTCATCCGGGAAATGTTCTGGTGAATGCGGATGACCAGGTTTTCCTTATTGATTTCGACAAGACGAAAACCGGAATCAAAAACAAATCCGGACTTGCCAGGTACTATGTAAAGCGATGGCAACGTGCCGTTACAAAACACGGACTTCCTGATTTTCTGGGAAAGATGGAAGTCCATGACTAATTGAAAATCATTCGGGCCCTTGTATATGGGACTTTTAACTTAGCCATCTTCACCTGTTTTATGACTTTATACGAATTCATCAGGAATTAATGAATGAAAACAAGAATATTAGCCATTCTCGAGCAGAGCATCACCGTCAAGAAAGATTATATCGAGGCGAATGCCGACCTGCTCATTGCCGTAGTTGGAAAAATAACCCGTTGTCTTGAAAACGGCGGCAAGATTCTTTTTTTCGGAAACGGCGGTTCCGCTGCGGACGCGCAGCATCTTGCGGCGGAATTCGTGGGGAGATTTGCCTTTGATCGCCATCCCCTGGCTGCGATTGCGCTGACAACCGACACATCCATTATCACCAGTATCGGAAACGACTACAGTTTCGACGACATCTTTTTGCGTCAGGTAATGGCCCTGGGGAAAAAAGATGATATTGCATTCGGCATCTCCACAAGCGGGAACTCCCCAAATGTGGTGCGGGCCCTTGAATGGGCGCAAAAGCATGACATTGCAACCATAGGCCTTGCGGGCGGGAACGGCGGCCAGATGGCGCCCCTGTGCGATCAACTGATGGCGGTGACCGGTCCCAACACGGCCCGTATCCAGGAAACCCATATTCTCATTGGCCACATCCTCTGCGCAATGACAGAGGAACACCTGTTTCCGGAACAAGCGACCAAATAACAAGATATCAGGATTAATTTCATATGCGAAAACAATTTGCCCCGGTGGAAATCAAAACGCTTCGGACCTGCTCCATCAAAGATCGTGAAAGCAAGGTATCGCTTTCCGATTTTGTCGGTACATGGACAAAAGGAGGCAGCTTTGCGAACTTTTTAGAGTCTCTCCCGAACATTTTATCGGCAACCGACATTCGCCGTGTTGTCACCGCAATTGCAAAAGCCTTCAAGGAAGAACGAACGATCATTTTCGGCATGGGGGCCCATGTAACCAAGGTGGGGCTTAACCCGCTGGTCATAGACCTTGTCAAACGCGGCGTCTTTTCTGCCGTGGCCATGAACGGCGCCGGCATCATTCATGATTTTGAGCTCGCCTATGCCGGTAAAACATCCGAGGATGTATCCGCCACCCTTGGCGCGGGCGACTTTGGCATGACAAAAGAAACCGGGGAGTATCTGAGCGAGGCGATCGTTCTTGCAAAAGCGGAACATATCGGACTGGGCGCTGCAGTGGGACGAATGATCAACCGCCATGAACTGCCCTACCGGGAGATGAGCATACTGGCAAGTGCGGAAAAACTCGGGGTTCCCGTTACGGTGCATATCGCCATGGGAACGGATATTCTCCATATGCACCCTGATTTCGACCCAGCGGCTGCAGGAGCAGCCAGTCACCTGGATTTCAGGATGTTCAGCGCCCTCGTGGCGAATCTCTCCGAAGGCGTTTATATAAATGCCGGATCGGCCGTGATCTTACCGGAAGTTTTTTTAAAAGCACTGACCCTGGCACGAAACCTGGGAAATGAAATATCCGATATTACCTGTGTCAACATGGATTTTATCAAGCATTACCGACCGCTGACCAATGTAGTGAACCGGCCCACCGAGGGGGGCGGAGCGGGGATCAACCTTGTCGGGCACCATGAAATCATGCTTCCGCTCATTGCAGCAGGGGTCATCGAACAAATCGACTGATCACTAATAATATAAAACCTACCACACGACCGGGCATAAACCCATGACACATTATGAAATTCCGGATTTTTCATCCATTCAGATCCTGATCGCGGGAGATGTTATGCTCGATCGGTACATCTGGGGATCAGTTGAACGCATCTCACCCGAAGCTCCTATCCCCGTGGTTCTTGTAAAAGACCGCACCCACAGGCTGGGTGGGGCCGGAAACGTGGCCGCCAACCTGGCCAGTCTGAGATGCCGGACAACGATTGCCGGGATTGTCGGTACTGACCGTGCAGGAGAGACAATCATAGAAATGCTTGCCGCCCGGGGAATTGATAACAGGTGTATCAGTGCGGCAACCATCCCCACGGTTACCAAAACACGCGTCATGGGCGGAACCCAGCAGGTTGTACGGCTGGATGAGGAACAACCGCAACAGGTCGGCCACAAACACAGGGAAGAGCTTCTGCTTGTCCTGGCGCCGGAGATAGTCCGGGCCAACGCGGTAATTCTTTCGGACTACGGTAAAGGCGCACTGGACAAAGTAATGACCGAAAAATGCATCCACCTTTGCCGCCGGAACAAAACCCCTGTTTTTATTGACCCCAAAAACAGTGACTGGTCCGCATACAACGGGGCCACATGCATCACCCCGAATCTCAAGGAATTCAGTCAGGCATGCACCGGGCTCGGGCTCGACCCTGCAAAGCTCGAAACATCAGCCATAACGCTTATTCAAAAATACAATTTTGAGTACCTGTTGATTACAAGGGGAAGCGCGGGCATGGTCCTTTTCGATAAAAACGGCCAGAGCGCGTCTATTCCGGCGATGGCAAGAGACGTATATGATGTTTCGGGCGCGGGAGACACGGTCATAGCGCTCATGGCGGCAGGCTTTGC
>SLIE01000383.1 GCA_007135795.1 Desulfobacterales bacterium | reverse complement strand
TGGATAAAGGATTGCTCATGGCGGAAGAATACTACAGCCGGGGGGAGTTCAAAGCACAAATCGTATATGCCATCGAAAAAGTCCGGGCAGAGACCAAAGCAGGCTTATATGGCATGTGATCCCGCTGATTCATACATCCTTTCCGCATTTTCCGGGGCTGTAGCTTTTTTGGGTTACCAGGAATTTCCGCTCGGGCCTCAGTTAACTGCCTTGTTCAGCAAAAGCACCCAAATCGTAGGGCGTGAGGCTTTCATAACCATCATCCGTGATTAAAAAAGTCTGCTCAAACTGCGCGGAAAGTTTACGATCCCGGGTAATGGCGGTCCACCCGTCTTCCGCGATAAACAATTCAGGCCTCCCCAGGTTAATCATGGGTTCCACAGTAAAGACCATGCCCGGCACCAGGGTTATTCCCTGCCCCTTTTTACCGAAATGCGGCACTTGTGGCGGCTCATGAAAACTACTGCCCAGACCGTGGCCCACGAACTCCCTGACCACGGTGCACCCCTGCCCTTCGGCATAATTTTGAATCGCCCAACCAATATCACCTATGGTGTTGCCGGGCTTCAGCATATTTATCGCCTCCTGAAGACTTACCGCGGTAACTGATACGATGTGTCTTGCTTCAGGTGACGGCTGCCCGACAAAAAAGGTTTTGCTGGCATCGGCATAATAACCGTTCAGGATATAAGTGATATCAACATTAATGATATCACCCTCTTTCAGCGAATACGAGTCGGGTATGCCATGACATATGACATCATTGACCGAAGTGCACACACTCTTTGGGAACCCCCGATAATTAAACGGGGCACACACTGCGCCATGCTCACCGGCAAACGTGTAAACCATTTCATTAATATCATTGGTCGTCACACCGGGATCAATCATGGCTTCCGCTTTATCGAGCCCCATTATAACCAGTCGGCCGGCTTCTCTTATTTTCTCGATCTCTTCAGGTGTCTTGAGATTAATATCATATTTCTGTTTGTAGTACCGCTTGTAATCGATTGGCGCATGATCTGCTTTATGCATACAGCATTTTTTATATTTTCGGCCACTTCCGCAGGGACACAATTCATTTCGGCCTATGTTTTTCCACTCATCCTTCAACATTTTCCATTTCCTTCTGGATAACAACCCGCCTGTTTTTTGAATTAAAAGGTTGATCCGACGCATCTTTTCAGCCCTTGTTTCAACTCCGTCAAATCTCCGGACCCGGTTTAAATCCGAGCCCGGCCGAACATTCCCATTTACCCATCCCGGTTACAATACGTCCTTACTTTTCCTGCAAAAGAAACCCGGTTTTTCTCTACTTTTCCATCCGGGATTGCTTGCAGTTCAATCCAGGGATTATAAATTGTGCATCTGTTTCCGTCAAGGAATCTGTTGCGAGCATCCCGAAGATCTGGTATATCGCTGGTATCTTCACTGATGCACTGGCCAAAAGGATTGTTTTGTTCGACACTAACAGCACGCGTTTATACAACACAGGAGAGCCTGGATGCATTCCAAAACAGATGAAATGATATTAAAAACCGTCAAGGAGATAGTCGTCAAGTTCATTGAGACAAGAACCATCACCCCGGCGACATTTAACGATCACTTTCAAAATATTTATAATGCCGTGGAAAAAGCGGTGCAGAAAAACACAAACACGGACGGTTAGGGAAATCAGTGCGCTTCCGCCCAGTTGTCCCCCTCGGCAACATTCACCTTGAGGGGCACTTTCAAGTCCCATACGCTTTCCATAATTTCTCTCACCAGAATTCTTACCGCTTCGATCTCCGCTTCCGGCACTTCGAATACAAGCTCATCATGCACCGTCAAAAGCATCGCGGTTTTAAACTTCCTGCCGATGAGGGCTTCATCGATCCGTATCATTGCCAGTTTCAATAAATCTGCGGCTGTTCCCTGCACCGGCATATTGACGGCCATTCTCTCGGCAAACGCGCGAACATTGGCATTTTTACTGTTTATGTCCGGCAAAAACCTTATCCGCCCGAGTTGTGTTGAAACTTTGCCCGTGGTTCTTGCTGTTTCAAGCGTTTTATCGATATATGCCTTTACACCCTTGTACTGATAAAAATAATTATCAATATATGTTTTTGCCATTTTCTGGCTGATGCCAAGCTCCCTTGCAAGTGAAAACGCCCCCATACCATAGATGACACCGAAATTAATGACCTTTGCCTGGCGCCGCAATTCGTCTGTGACCATTGACGGATTTGCCATAAACACCTCCGCGGCCGTCCTGGCATGGATATCCTCGTTCTTCAAAAAAGCCCGAATCAGTTTTTCATCATTGGCGTTGTGCGCAAGGATGCGCAGTTCGATCTGGGAATAGTCCGCCGACAAAAACCGCCACCCCTCCCGGGGAATAAAAGCCCTTCTCACATCCCGGCCAGCTTCGGTACGTATTGGAATATTCTGAAGATTCGGGTTTGAGCTGCTGAGGCGTCCCGTTGCGGTCACGGTTTGATTAAACGAGGTGTGAACCCGACCGGTAACCGGATTGACCAGCTCTATCAGGGCATCCACATAAGTGGACTTGAGCTTGGAGAGACTCCTGTGGTGAAGAATCATGGCCGGTAGTTCATGTTTGGTCGCAAGGGATGTCAGCACCTCCACATCCGTGGAATACCCGGTTCTTTTTTTCGTTTTTTTCTGTGTGGGCAGACCGATCTTTTCAAACAGGATATGTCCAAGCTGCTGTGCGGAATGAATATTGAAAACCTCACCCGCCATATCATAGATCGCTTGTTCAATGACGTCCAACTCTTCGGCAAGTTCCTCCGACATGGCACCAAGCCTGGCCATGTCCACGCGTATACCCCTGCGCTCCATCCGGGACAAAACCGGAATCAGCGGCATTTCAACAGTCTGCATCAGCGGCAAAAGACCTGCCGATTCAATTTTCGGGGTAAGGAAGCGGGCGGCTTCCAGGGTGATATCCGAGGTCTCACACGCATAAATACAGGCGGCATCAGCGGGAACATCCGCAAAGGAGCAGACCTTGCTCCCGTTTACCTTGATGACGTCGCCATAGGTAATCATGTTGTGATCCAGGTAATCGATGGCGATCTGTTCAAGGGAATGGGAGCGTTTTTCCGGATTGAGCAGGTAGGAGGCAATCATCGTGTCAAAAACCAGCCCGGAAAGAGAAATACCGTAACGGCTGAGCACTGTCATGTCATGCTTGATATTATGGCCGATTTTTTCGATCTCCGGATCTTCCAGCACGTGTCTCAGGCTTTCCGTAACCACGGAAAGATCAAGTTGCGCCATATCCGGTACACAGTGACCGCACGGCACGTAAAAAGCAGTCCCCGGGTCAATGGCAAAAGAAAGTCCCACCAGCTCTCCCTGCATGGGCGAAACCGACGTGGTTTCCATGGAAATGGCAAACCGGCCGGATTTTTTAAGATCTTCCGCCAATTGATCGAGCATTTCCTTCTTTTCCACGATGCGGTAGTTTTTTTCGGAAAGATCGCTCTGAACGGGAAATTCCTTCTGGAGGGCACTGAACTCGAGATCCCTGAACAACATTGCAAGTCCGGATTTTTCCGGGGGGATCAGCATAAGTGCACCCGGGTCAAATTCCACGGGGACATCCGTATCGATTGTTGCAAGCCTTCGGCTCAGAAACGCCTGATCACGGTATGCAAGCAACTTCTCTTTTTGCTTGGATGCCTTTATTTCATCTATGTGCTCATATAACGCATCCATGCTTTTATAGGTCAAAATGAGCTTTTCAGCGGTTTTAGGACCAACACCCGGTACACCCGGGATATTATCCGAACTGTCTCCAGATAAACCCTGCACATCGACCATTCGTACCGGGTCTATCCCCTTGTCCTTCAATATCTGGGCTTTATCGATGACCACGTCCTTCATCGGATCCCATATGATGACATGATCCGTAAGGAGTTGAACAAAGTCCTTGTCCCCCGTCACCATGACGACATCAAACCCGGCTGCTTCAGCCTTTTTTGCCATTGCACCGATCAGGTCGTCGGCTTCAAACCCGGCCTTTTCTATTACCGGTATATTGAAGGCATGGGTGA
>SLIE01000422.1 GCA_007135795.1 Desulfobacterales bacterium | reverse complement strand
GATGAGGTCATCGTTTAATGCCAGTTTCCAACCATAGATGGCCGCCCCTTTTGCCACAGCTTCATCGGGATCGAAGACCTTGGGCGTAATATTGAATTCACGGGAAATCTGATCAGCAATCTGCGGCATCCGGGTTGCGCCACCCACCAGGATGAATTCATCAAATGCGTTAAAGCCTTTCACTTTTGCGTCTTCGAGCATATCCCGGGTGAAATCAATCGTGCGATGTAGCAGATCCTCGGTGAGTTCTTCAAATTTTTCCCTTTCCAGCATTAATTTTATGCGCTGGCCGCCGTGAGTAATAGCGATGGGTGTTTTCGTCCTTTGGGAGAGGCTTTTCTTAGCTTTTTCCGCTGAAAGTTGCAAGTCTTGCCATGTATCGGGATCATCCAGAATATCTTCCTTGGTGCCGGTTTCTTCCTGGAATTTTTCCACCAGGTACGAAACGATCCGGTCGTCCCAATCTTTTCCTCCCAGGTTGTGATCGCCGCCGGTGCATATAACCTCAACGGCTTCCTTGCTGATGAAGATCATGGTAACATCGAAAGTGCCGCCGCCCAGGTCGTAGACAAGCACCGTTTTTTTCCTGGAAGTGTCTAGTGATCCATAAGCAATAGCCGCAGCCGTGGGTTCGTTTATGATCTGCCGAACGTTGAACCCGGCTATTTCGCCGGCTTTCCGTGTTGCTTCCCGTTCATTGATGCCGAAATAGGCCGGACACGTAATTACCACATCCGTTACTTCCGTACCCAGGTAAGACCTTGCGTCCTGAACAAGTTTTTTTAATATATATGCAGAAATTTCTTCAGGTCTGTAGTGTTGTGAAGCAAACTCAAAGAGGAAATTCGGTTCGCCCATCGATCGTTTGATAAAACTGACCACTTCGTTTGGGTAGAGCTTGGAGCTTTCCTTTGCCACCTCGCCGACCACGATGTTTTCCTCGTCGAAAAAAACGACAGATGGTGTGACCCGTTCATTTTCAGCATTTGGAACAATAACCGCCTTGCCGAATTCATCAACATAGGAGATGGACGAATAGGTTGTGCCGAGATCAATGCCAAATATGCGTTTTATTGTGTCATTCAACTTATATCTGCCTTATCGTTTGTTGTATCGGTATATATATAAATGGAAACCATTTCCGGTCGAATTACCTTTCCTTCCCATTCATATCCGGGACGCAGACGCTTTGCCAGCAACTTGTTTTCCGCAATGTCACTGGTTTCAATCTTTTTTATGATGCGCTGTCTGGATGAATCGAACGTTCTGGATGTACAGGTAAACGGGTATATGCCTTGTAATGAAAAAAGTTCTTCAAGATCCAATGTGATCTGATCCAAAAAATCAAGGAGTATTTCAGTGGTGTTCGCTTGTTGTGCCGAGCTCTCATAGTGAGATTTAAATTTTCTGGTGTCATCGATGATCTTGATGATATCCATTATCATGGAAAGCATATGCTTTTTGATAATGCCATCTCTGAAGCTCTGGAGCTGAGAATGAAGATCATCAATAATCTGATTTTTATGTTCATCGTATTTGATTTTGTCTTCAAAATGAGTGGTAAGCTGGTCTATCCGTTTACCGATATTTCTCAGTTCGATTAAAAGGGATTCTGGATCGTCTTCCAGGATCTCGGGCATTTCTTCAGAATCTGTATTGTCAGATGGTGTAGGGGTTACAGGAGAGGCGTTCTCGGTTTCATTGGTTTTTTTAGGAAGCGTTTCTTCTATGCCGAGAGCAATTATATCGTCATCATCCGGATCATCCGGCTTTGAATAAAGGGAGTCGCCGATTGGTTCCTTTTCCCACACTTCAATACTGTTACCTATCTGATCAGATATGTTGACTTCACGTCTGTCGCCGGGATCTTCATCAAAATCGTTCTTTTCGTTGGATCCGTCGTTTTTCGTATTGTTCATGAATGATTACCGATGAAGGATGAAGGCAATTTCTTTTGCAAGCAATGAATCGCCTTTGCAATTTAAGTAGTAAAAGTCTGCCATGTACTATTTAACGGTATCGATTGTTTTTTGTTAAGTAAAAAATTGGGCGGTATAGTGAAAAAAATGCTTATAATAAAGATAGTTATGCGCTTTTTTGGCTTTTGTCGCGATTGAGGAGGAAGAATTTTAAAATTCCGCCAACTGGTTTTTAAGCCATTCGATCCATCCGTTCATTCCCTGCCCGGTTTTTGCTGATAGTTCGAATATTTTCATTCCCGGATTTAGTCTTGCAATATGGTTCTTAAGGATGTTTATGTCAAAGTCTGAAAGCGCCAGCATGTCGGTCTTGTTGATAATAAGAACATCACTGGTTGAAAACATAAGGGGGTATTTCAATGGTTTATCATCTCCTTCCGGAACGCTTAGGATCATGACATTTTTGATGGCACCCGTATCGAATTCAGCGGGACAGACCAGATTGCCGACATTTTCAATAAAAATCAGGTCAAAATTCTCACTGCCAAGAGCATCGAGACCCTGCTTTACCATTTGGGAATCAAGATGGCAAAAGCCGCCGGTTTTCAACTGAACACTTTTTACACCGGCATCCCGAATTTTTTCCGCATCCACCATTGAATCGATATCAGCTTCGATGACGGCAGTTTTGTGGCTGTCTTTGAATACGGAAATAGTTTTCAGTAACAGGCTTGTCTTGCCGGCACCCGGAGATGACATGAGATTGATGACGTAGGTTTTATCGCCCCTGAGTTTTTCCCTTAATTGCTGCGCTGCCAGATCGTTATCCGCTAGAATCTCTTCTTTGATTTCGATTAATTTGATATCATCCATAACTATTATCTCGCTTCCATTTCCTTTATATAATACTGCCGGCCGGATACCATGGTAAAATCACTGGTGGCGTTGCAACCGGGACACGATGATGCCCCGATTAACGATTTCTTTATTTCGAATGTCCTGCCACAGGTGTTGCATTTAAGTACGATGGGAATCTTGTTTATCTTCAGCTTCGCCCCTTCAGCGACCGTCCCTTTGCTCAGATAATCGAAATAATGCTGCATCCATTCGCTTTCAAGCTCACTTAATTCACCGATATCAAGTGTGATGGACACAATCTGGGTCACTTTGCTGGTTTCAGCATGTTTACAGACGGTGGTCAGGATATTTTCGGTAATAGGTAGTTCGTGCATTTAGAATTGTCATCCAGATTTTAAACGATTTATTTTTAAAATGGGAGTATACCAGATATTATATATGTTTTCAACATAGTCGAAATTTAAATTAATCATGATGATATAATATAATCGTAAAGAGTCAGAAAAAATGTAGAGACGCCTAAGTTAGTGCCTGAACGAAAACCGTCTTTTTCGCCAATCTCTATGTCCGGCTCAAATTTAATCCTCAAAATACGCCAGTATTTCTGCGGTTAAAATTTCCGCCATCCTTGACCTTGACGAAAAATCCTGGTTTTCGTTCGGGCACTAACTTAGGCGTTTCATATGCAAGGCGCAGTGTTTTTCCATTTGCAGTGACATATTTTCATTGTTCTGAGCGAATGAAAAGTCGCCACAACGAAGTATATGGCACTTATAGCTTAGCCATCAAGCGTCTATGAGTCAATGATTGAAATGTATAAACAAGGTTACTATAAAACTGTCCTTTGTGCCTTGACATGCGTGTTAAGATATGTAATCTAGTAAAATCTTTCTCAAAGAGCCAATTTGTAGAAAGAGACGGAGTGGCAAGGTCGACAAACTTTGAAGAGTTCAGTCAGAGATTAAACGCGTTATTGTTACAGAGATTTTTATTTTGGGAAAAATAATTTTTTTAGTATTTTCAATTGTCTTTTTCTTTTCCTTGTTGTTTCCGGGAAGCGTTGTTTGGTCATCGCCGGATACCATATTGGCAGTTGCGTATCCGTACCGAAGTTCACAGAACGAAGGTGGAACCATAGCGCCAATGCCGGTTATCGGCTTTATTGAATCTCATAAGGTAGAAGATGGTCAGACACTGCTGGATATTGCCAGGCAGTATGGCCTTGGGTACAACCAGATTACTTCATATCATTCGGAAATTGATCCATGGTTGCCGGAAAAAGGTATGGAGAT
>SLIE01000351.1 GCA_007135795.1 Desulfobacterales bacterium | reverse complement strand
TGATGCGGCCACCATGATCCGCATGTGGGGTGTGAGCTGGATCATGCTAAAAAGGACTTCAGTATGGTTTGGATTTCCGGTGTCTGGCCGGATCCGCTCATACGCAGCACGGAACCGTCAGTCCGGCTGCACTCGATTTGCCATTGTCCGGCAAGGGTATGTAAATCGATCGGAATAAAGGAGGACGAGGTATTGTTGGGCAGCCGTTTTTTAAGATCCGTATAGGATAAGCACAGGTTTTTGCAGACATGGTAAATTGAGTGTTCCCGGCATAGTTGTATGGCAGCTTCCCACAGATGTTGCGGTATCCTTTCCCGCTTACTGGCGCGGTTATCCCGCCAGGCTTGGAACTGCTGTTGAACGGCTTGCAGTGTGAGATCGTTACTGGTATTGTCCATGAGCACCATCCTTTTTTTCGTGATAAAAGATGGCGCTACCTTATCATGGTCTTGCAGGGCGAGTTAAGCACGCTTACCGGAAGGACACGGAAAACTCATTTATAATGCTCATAAAAGACTACAAAAAAACCGCTTAATTAAAGTCTTTTCGATCTGAAATCAGCGAGAAATTGCGCAATAGCGGATGCATCCCCCATTGTAATTGCCTCTTCGAGTACCGCTTTCGCCTCTGATTGCCGGATACTGCGTACAAACTGCTTGGCCATTGGAATCGATGAGGGATTCATGCTGACCGCATCAGCGCCCATCCCGACATATAAAAGCAGATTGTCCAGGCTCGAAGCCGCTTCCCCGCAAACGCTTACAAATTTTTCATTTTCCCGGCAGACTTTGACCACCTGATAAATCGTTGCGATTACCGAAGGGTGCAGGGAATTATATCTCAACGCCACTTTCTTGTTATTCCGGTCCACAGCCAATAGATACTGAATGAGATCGTTTGTCCCGATACTGATAAAATCGACGAATTGCAACAGACGATCCAGAATATAAACTGCGGAAGGGACTTCCACCATTATGCCGGAGGAGATGTTTTTATCATAAGGAACGCCCCGATCATCCAGCTCTTTTTTCCCTTTTTCCAATAACGCCGACACCATGCGAATCTCCTCGACAGATGAAATCATGGGAAACAGGATATTGACCTTACCATGGACCGATGATCGGAGAATCGCACGGATCTGGGTGGAGAACTCTTCCTCAAGTTCCAGGCTGATACGTATGGATCGCCAGCCAAGAAATGGATTTTCTTCCCGGGGATAATCAAGGTACGACAAAAACTTGTCTCCCCCGACGTCAAATGTTCTGATAGTAATGCTGCGGCCGACCGATCGCTCGATCATTTTTTTATATAAAGTTGCCTGCTCTTCTTCGGTAGGGAAAGATTTCCGAAGTAAAAATGGGAATTCGGTTCGATAAAGGCCGATGTGATCGGCACCATATCGATTCACCAGCGCCATGTCCGAGAGCAGGCCGATATTCGCCCCCATATGAACAATTCTTCCATCAAGCGTCTCAGCTGGTAATTCCCGGATGGTTTCCAATTGCAAAATCGCTTTTTCATCCGCCTTGTTTCGTCTTGCGTACTCCTCCCGGATATCTGGACTGGGATTTACAAAAACAAACCCTGAAGCACCATCTAAAATAATGAAATCGTTTTGACGGACGCTTTGAAGCAGTCTTTCCACGCCAATGACAATGGGTATTTCAAGAGATTTTGCCAGAATAACCGTGTGGGACGTTTTCCCTCCCCTTGCCAGGGCAACCCCTTTGAGATTCGGCTGACGCATGGCGAGCAGGTCGACCGGGGAAATATCAGAAGCCACGATGATCGTCGGTTTTTTAAATGCCTGGTTCGGTTCGTCTGTCACACCGATCAGGTGGCCGAGTACCCGGCGTCCGATATCGAGGATATCGGCAACCCGCTCGCTCAGGTATGAATCTTTCATTTGCCTGAACATTTCGGCATATTCCATGATTGCATGCTTCAGGGAGAATTCGGCGCACATGCCCTGCCCGATCGCAGCAACAATCTTCTTCTTAAGGCCGGGATCCTTTAAAAACATCAGGTGCGCTTCAATAATCGAACTTTCCTGCTCCGTTACACCCTTGCTCTGCTTCAGAACGGTTTTGATCTGCAAGGCTGACTGGCTAAATGCATACTCGATCCGCTGGATCTCTTTTTCCGAGTCCTCGCAATATGTGCAGGAGACCTGTTCAAAATCTATATTTTCAGGAAGATAATAAGCAAACCCTTTTGCCACGCGTTCTGCAACCGGCTCGCCGGTTAAATACTTTAATTTATCGTCATTCCGGAACCGTACGGTGCTCTCCCCCATTACGGTGGTTTCGGGATGCATCTTCCGGCTTCGGTTATTGTCTTCCAGCAATCCCGTATACGCAACCGTTGCTGAAATCTGGCTGGCGATATTGACGAATCCCGGAATATCTTCCTCTGTGATGCTGTTTTCGGATATGGTCTGTACCACCAGTACACCCAAAACCCTTTGATGATAGATCAGCGGTAATCCAAGGAAGGTTTTGTATTTTTCCTCGCCACTGTTTGCATAATATTTAAAACGGGGGTGATTGGAAGGATTGGTAACAAATACCGGGTTCATTTCTTCAATTGCCAGTCCCGTAAGCCCTTCGCTCAATTCCATTTCGATGATCCCCACTGATTCGGGGGCAAGACCATATGTCGCTTTTAAGGCCAGATGGTTTTCTGAACGGTTATAGATATATACCGAACAAACATCGATATGCAAACGACGGGCGATCATTTCCACCACATAATCCAGTGTTTGTTCGGGACTTGCAGATTGCGTAATAGTCTTGAATATATCTTCCAGAATCTGAATCTGTGCACTTTGCATAGTGGAATATTCTTTTTAAGATTAATGATTTAACGCAAACAACATTCAAAATTGGGCATATATCTTCCCGGCAATTGACACTTTGTCTGATCTTCGGCTGTTTGCGCTTGCACCCACGCCTGCGCCCTACCTAATTGATCAATATAATCAGCTTTTCATAACAAATAATTTATTTTCCCCAAAGTATCATTTCAGAGGCACAACTTCAATGAACATGATCTCTAAAGTTTGCCGAGCAATTTTGTCATTTTGATCCGGGTAAATTGATCACTAGCAAAATCAAATAGTTGATAATATGAATCGGTTGCTCTTTGTTAAAGATCCGAAACACAAATAACAAAATCGTCATAAATTATTACACGCTGTCTCAAAAAAAAGATCACCCCGCTGGCAAGGTGTGAGGCGATGAAAAAGCGGAATATGTACGGAATATGTTAGCATTTTGAAGAGCCTCACAGCGCCGCCAGAAGGGTGTTAGATTATTTTGAGACAGCTTGTAGATCCAGAGGCGCAACACCCTCCGGGACATCCCGAAGAAAGCCGGTTTACCAGCAAAGATTAATTTTTTTATCTACGGCACAATTATTGCAAATTCAACATTCGGGAGGAGAATCTCCTATAAACACTAACCATTTGTCCATGGGACGTAATTTTCATTTTCCGCAACGAGAATAACAACAATTACAACAAGGATATACTTTTACATGAACCTGTTTACTTATGGCTCGCTGATGATTCCATCTGTTTTCCTGATGATTACCGGAAAAGATCTGATGCCTGAAAAGGCATATTTGCAAGATTATGCCCGGTATTGTTTAAAAAACGTCACATACCCGGCCATCATCCATTCAACGGGTCAAAGCACGGAAGGAATCCTTTACCGGGAAATAGACGACATTTCAATTGAACGACTCGATGCATTCGAAGGGAAACTCTACTCGAGGGTTCCGGTTTTTGTATTCAAAACCGATGGAACCAGCCTCTCTGCAATGACCTACGTTCTCAGGCATTTCTTCTATGATCGACTGACGGATCATTCCTGGTCCCTAACGGAATTTAAGGAAAAACACCTGGAAGATTTCCTGGAAAATTTTGAAGGCTTTACAAGAAAAGATGATATTTAACGGGCAGCACCCTTGGCTTTATTGTGATTTTCTTTTTCAAGAAACCAGATCGGGCACGCGGACCTGAACTTGCAATAAAGCTTGGGATCCTTGCATTCGAGGCAATGTTCACATAAATA
>SLIE01000299.1 GCA_007135795.1 Desulfobacterales bacterium | reverse complement strand
GCTTTCATGAAATATTTGACCGATATACCAAGCCCCTTGAACCTGTCGAGACGGGGCTGTCTCCCTCGGGAACGCCACGTTTTCCGATAAACGCCCTTCTTTTCGATATTTACGGCACCCTCTTTATCAGCGCTTCCGGTGATATTGGCTTAACAGCGGATTCACCGCAAATCCGCAAAGCCCTTTCCTTGCTCGCCGCTGAACATGATCTGGCAATTTCTGCCCAAACGCTTCTGACTGCACATCGATGCGCCATCGAAAAAGAACACAGCCGACTTGAATGCCTGGGAAATAATTCCCCGGAGGTTCAGATTGACCAGATATGGCAACGTATTCTGGGAATCAAAGATATCCATCAGGTCCGCAAGTTCGCACTGAGTTTTGAGCTCATTGTCAATCCGGTATTCCCCATGCCTCATCTCATTGAAATGCTTCACCAAATAACCAAGACAGATCTCAAAACCGGCATCATTTCAAATGCCCAATTTTATACCCCCCTGCTTTTCCAATATTTTTGCGGGAACAAACCGGAATATATTGGATTTGACCCCAACCTGCTTTTCTATTCCTGCAAACTGTCGCATGCCAAACCATCCCCGTTAATGTTCAAGGCAGCTGAAAAGCAACTGTCCACATACGGCATACATCCAAAAAACACCCTGTTTATCGGCAACGACATGCTAAACGATATACGCCCCGCATACGCGCATAACTTTCAAACAGCTTTGTTTGCAGGCGACAAGCGTTCACTGCGCCTGCGTGAAGACGATCCCACCTGCCGTGATATACAACCCGACCTGGTAATCACCGATTTACTGCAATTGGCTGCCATGATCGCATGATACGCAAATGTTGGGTCCCTGATCCAAAAACCACCGCCCCTGTTATATGCGAGATTTGCACGATCCATGAGCTCACATCATTCGCTACTGTTGCTATATTTTCGATTCTATGCGCATCCTGATCCCGTTTAATATAGACCATTCACCTGCCCTTTAAAATATTCTCACTTCTGAATGGACACCCAACATAAACTTTGTTATTAGTTAGGGCTTGATGGCGTCGTAAAAAACCCCGCTTACTTTGTTGTAGCGATTTTGCATTCGCTTGAAATCAAATCGCTACGCCCGATTTTGACTTTTTACGATTGCATCAAGGTAATATTGTAATATCGGTTGTGGGTGATATCGATTGTGGAATTTTTGCAAGCTTATCAACTTATCCAAATATTTGATTGATCCAAAAATCAGGAGAAAAAAATGCCTATATATGAATTTCGTTGCGCCAAATGTGAGCACGTACAAGAAATTATCGTGTCGAGTAGTGATTCGGAAAACGTGGAAATGAAATGCAATTCCTGTGATGGTGAAGTGCTAGAGCGCGTGTTGAGCACGGTCAGTTATGCAATGGGAAGAAGCAAGGGCGCCCCGGCACCAAACAAGTCCATAAAAAGTTGTGGCGAAAACACGTGCGGGACCATAAATATACCTGGCCCCACCCGTTAATTTTCACTTGTCCGGACCCGACGCTAACCTGGCTTGAGTCGCGTATACTGACCTGAGCGGGTAGGTTGGGGCCGGGCCTTGATTTTTGAGAGATCTTCTATAAACAGTAGAAAACTTTGCAGGGATAGCAGGGATGAAAAAAGAAAACAAATCTCTATCCGAAGAACAGGGGGAGACTCTCCTTGAACTTGCCCGGAACACAATCAGCGAACGGGTCGGCGTCCTACATGAAAAATCCACCGACCTGAATGAAAGGTTGAAAGACGCAGCATTCGATCTTCGGCGGGGAACATTCGTCACGCTTAAAATCAACCAACAACTGAGAGGTTGCATCGGAAACCTGACATCCGAGACGCCGATTCGGGATGGTGTTGTTGAAAATGCTTTAAATGCAGCCTTTTGCGATCCCCGCTTCCCGCCTTTAACCCCGGAGGAGTTGGATTCGGTCCAGATTGAAATAAGCCTTCTAACGGAACCATCACAACTATCGTACACAACCCCCCAGGAGTTGCTTGATAAACTGACACCCGGGGTAGACGGCGTGATTATTCGAAAAGGGGCATGCAGTGCCACGTTTTTGCCACAAGTATGGGATCAACTCCCGGACAAGACAGCATTTTTAGGGCATTTATGCCTGAAAGCAGGCCTGGACCCGGATGAATGGAAAAACCAGAACCTCCTGGTGTACACCTATCGTGTTGAGTATTTTGAAGAGCCACAATAGCGCATCATGCAGGACATATTGCTTATGAATTCCGATTCCCGCGTCACCGTCTTTTCCAGGCGGCGTATTCTTCTTTTTGTAATCATACCCCTTTTTGCCACAATTCTTTTTCTCTCCGGCTGTGGACCTTCAAAGGAAATACGAACAATCCAGGTCACCGCTTACTGCGGGTGCGGAAGCTGTTGCGGCTGGCAAAGAGGTACCAACCGGTGTCTGGGACTGGATTTCTGGAATCGGACCATCACCGCCGGACCTTCCAGGGGGCAACCCTATTCAGGGCTTACTGCCAGCGGCACCAAACCGGTCCAGCCCAGACCGGGGCTGTTTTCAGTCGACAGTCTGGTACAACCATGGATGATACCGGTTCGGATCGCCTTTTCCCCCTGGCTGCTGATGCCACGAGATGGGACGATTGCCGCCGATACCAGGCATTACCCCTTTGGAACACGTATTTATGTTCCCGGCTATGGTTACGGTGTGGTAGAGGACAGGGGGAGCGCCATTCAGGGACCGGGCATAATCGATGTCTATTTTCGCTCCCACGGGAGAGCACTTCAATGGGGACGGCAAAATCTCAAGGTGACCATATACAGGGATTAACAAGAATCGACAGGACTGTCGGAATCCGCCTTGCAAAGATAATATGTCTTAGACCCGGATCTCCTTGACCGGATGCGACCTTCGGCAACCAGCTTGTCGGCAAGCGCTGTTACCTGCTTTTCATTCGTGTTTAAAGCGACTGCAATCTCCCGGGTTGTACAGGGCCGCCGCAAGAGAACATCGATAAACGTATCTTCAGGCAGATCCTTTTTTTCCACCGGAGTTCCCCGATTTTCTTTGTATTCCGCGATAACCTCTGCATTGTAATTGATTTTAACCGCCATGGCCTGTAGATCACCCTGATCCACGGCAAAGACAAAACTTTCCGCAGGAGGACGGACTGCGGTATTCAGGTGAACCCGATCCGGTCTGATTTTTTCCATTAACTGTTTCAACTTTGCCAGGTGCGCATCAGACGTGTTTATATCTTTTATAAGAAATATCTCTACCCAGATTTGCCCCCCAAAAGAATGGGAAAACGAAATTACCCCCTCCACAAAACGATCAAACGCAATATCCGGATGCGCTCTGTTTATTTTCTGATATGTCTCCTGATCCGCGGCGTCTATGGACGGGAGAACAATATCTGCTGCCGATAATTCATCACGCACATTTTGATCCCAAAGCAAAGAACCGTTCGTGAGGACCGCCACAGGAATCGTCGTGATTTTTTTGATCCCCCGGATGATCTTGCCGATCTCCAGGTTCATCGTTGGCTCACCGGAGCCGCCCAGTGTAATATGGTCAGGTTTTGCCCCAGATTCAAGCTTCCGTTCAAGGTCCTCGAAAATCCTGTCCAAAAGACCAAAGTCACTACGCGCAACCGTGGTTTTTTCCGTCCGACCGATCTGGCAATAAACACAATCAAAACTGCACACCTTAAATGGAACCATATCCACCCCGACCGACAAACCGAGTCGCCTGGATGTCACAGGCCCGTATACCAATGATTTTCTCATTCCACCATCCAATTCAAAGACGGATCCATTTCCATGAACGCCATCCACCCCTTTATTTCCAATGCCTGTTTCCCCAGTCGCCATCCACAGATGCTCTTAAAAAGACACAAAATCTGTACATGGCTAAGTGAAAAGTCCCATTGCACCACCGATCACCGTATAGCGGTCACCGCCTGTCGTCCCTTCCCTTCTCGTCAAATCCCACAGAGTCCACAATAGCTCCCACCTTGGTAGACAGCAACTCCCACTCCGTTTTAACCGTATGAACCCAGCTTTCCCAATGATTCAG
>SLIE01000485.1 GCA_007135795.1 Desulfobacterales bacterium | reverse complement strand
TGATCAGCGGAATATTTCTCATTGCTGTGGCGATATGGTCGGGAATGTTGTTGCTGGCAAAGGTGTATCCGGGGCTTTCCGGGTTACTGGTGGTTTCAGGTGTGTTGATTTTACTGATCGCTTTGTTTCTGGTCAGGCAGGTGCTTAAGTTCATGGTGATAAAGCCGGTGTTACAGGCTTGCGATACGGCATACCGGGTCGCGGAGGGAAAACCGATGAAAGGGATTCAGGAAACCGGTGCCGATGAAATCAGCCAACTTGTCCGGCGTATTGCACACATATCGGATGTGCTGGCCTACAAACGACAGGAACTTGCCCAGGAACACAGTGAGTATCAGAATCTTTTTGAAACCGTCCCTTGCCTTATTACGGTGCAGGACCGGAATCTTCGGTTAATTCGCTACAACCGGGAATTTGCACAAAAGTTTGATCCCCAGAAAGGGGATTATTGCTATTCGGTATATAAGGGGCGTTCTGAAAAATGTGAGAATTGCCCGGTTGAAAGAACTTTTCAAGACGGCAAGTCGCATACATTCGAGGAGGCCGGTTACAGTCGGGATGGCAAGCCAATGCGGTGGGTCGCCCGTACAGCGCCCATTCTCGATGAACACGGCAATGTCGTGGCAGCCATGGAGATGAGCCTCGACGTTACCTTGAAGCGTCAACTCCAGGAAAAGCTGGAAGCGTCTCAGCGCCGGTACCAGGCAATTTTTTCAAATATTCCCAACCCTGTATTTGTGCTCGATCCCGCGACGATGGAGATTCTGGACTGTAATGATTCCGTGGAAACGGTTTACGGATACGGGCAGGCAGAACTCATTGGCAAATCGTTTCTGGATCTCTTTGGGGAAAATGAGCGAAATGCATATGCTGCCAAGTTCAGGGATAACGTGTTTATGCACCAGGTAAAGCAGTTCGATAAATATGGAAATGCTCTATTTGTCGATATCCGGTCTTCTGTCACCATGTACCCGGAATGGGAAGTGCTGCTGGTGACCACATCGGATATCACGCAACAGCTTGAAACCGAACAACAGTTAATACAAGCCAGTAAAATGACCACCCTGGGAGAAATGGCCACGGGTATTGCCCATGAACTCAATCAGCCGCTCTCCGTGATGAAGACGGCAAGCAGCTTCATGCTTAAAAAATTCGAAAGCGGCGGTGAACTCAAGCATGAAATCATGGAAAACATGCTCAGAAAAATCGATTCAAACGTGGACCGCGCAAGCAATATTATCAATCATATGAGACAGTTTGCCAGAAAGTCGGAGATGGATCTGGAAAAAGTGGACGTAAACCATGTGCTTCAACTGGCAGCCGAGATTTTCTATGAGCAACTCAAGGTAAGGGGGATTCAGGTAATATGGGAAAAAACAGATAATGTGCCGTTGATCCGGGCCAACCCGAGCCGTCTGGAACAGGTTTTTATCAACATCCTGATCAATGCAAGGGATGCCATCGAGGAGAAGTGGGGGGATGCGCGTGTGGACCCCCTGGAAAAGGCAATTATTATCAAAACGGATGTTCAGCAGGATAGTGTAATGGTGGATATCTGCGATACCGGTAACGGTATCCCTGCTCCGGTTATGGATAAATTGTTCGAGCCGTTTTACACCACGAAAACCGTGGGTGACGGAACGGGCCTGGGGTTGTCCATCAGTTATGGCATCATCAAGGAATGCGGCGGCACCATCCAAGCCTCCAACCGGGAATCCGGAGGCGCTTGTTTTCGCATGAAATTTCCGGTTTATGAAAATGACCATCACGAAAATCAGCATCATATTGATGGACTTGCAAAGCGTCACGCTCGTGCGACTTCGCAAACAGTCCAGGATAATTGAATATATCGCGGGCATGGCCCGGCAATACAACCTGAATCACAAAGGAGAGTCCAATGGCAAAAAAAGTTATGGTCGTGGATGATGACCCCAATATCGTCAAGTATATCACTGCAATCCTGGAGGATGCAGGATACGAGACATGCAGTGCCAGTGACGGGAACGAGGCTTATGATGTGTTAAAGGCAAACAAACCGGATCTGATCACCCTGGATCTTGAAATGCCGGAATGGGGCCCGCGTTTTTATCGCAGGTATTCCAAAAGACCTGAATACAAGGATATTCCGGTTATCGTGGTCAGTGGGTTGTCTGGCATTACGCATGCCATCAACACAGCGGTTGCGGTAATCAAAAAACCTTTTGAACCGGAAGAACTGCTTGGCGTCGTGAAAAATACCATTGGATAACCACCTGTATTCCGGTCTGGCAACAAAAATTTTTTGTCCCGTGTCAGAGCGGGAGGGGATTTCCTGGAATGGATGTATTGGTGGATAATACCGTACTGCTGGTCGATGATGAAGCCGATGTGCGCGATGTGTTGAAAGTCTCGCTCGAAGATCTCGGTTATACCGTGGTATGTGCGGAAGACGGGGAGGAAGCGGTCTCGCTTTTTAAGGAACATACCCCCCCGATTGTGTTGGCTGATATCAAAATGCCCAAAATGGACGGTATTGAACTGCTGGAAAAAATCAAGCAGATGAACCCGGAGACCGAAGTCATTATGATCACCGGTCATGGAGACATGAATTTTGCAGTCCGGAGTTTTCGTTTTGATGCCACCGATTTTATCACCAAGCCGATCGGGATGGAACCTCTCGAACGGGCATTGAAGCGGGCCCGGGATAAAATTACGGTTCGCCGGCAGTTTTACGACTACACCAGAAACCTGGAAACAATGCTTTCAGAAAAAAATCGCAGGCTGTATGAAAAAACCGGGGATGCCACGCGGTCTGTCAGTGGTCAAAGCCTGGACACGGGTTCCATGCAGCAGGTGCTTGAACATCTGCCTTGTTATATCATCCTTTATGATTCGGATTTGCGTATTCTGGAGGCCAATTCGTATTTTATTGAAAATTTTGGCGAAGCAAACGGTCAGCACTGTTACACCGTATGCCGGCGACTGGAAGAACCATGTCCGGACTGTCCGGTCAAAAAAACATTTTCAAGGGGTAAGTCATGCCAGTATGAAACTGAATTTATAACGAAAGATGGCCGAACCCGGAAAGTGCTTGTCTGGACACTACCTGTTTTTAACACGGAGGCGAATTCCGTTGAACGGGTTATGTCGGTTGCCACAGACCTGGAGCAGGTCAGCGAGCTTCAGGACCATCTCTCTTCTTTAGGGCTTATGATGGGGTCTCTTTCCCATGGTATCAAAGGGCTTCTGACCGGGTTGGATTCCGGCATGTACCTGATAAATACCGGACTGGCAAAGGAAAATGGCCATCGTACCGAAGAAGGCCTGAAAATTGTTCAGGAAACAACACAAAAATTGAAAAAAGTGGTTCTGGATATCCTTTTTTATGCCAAGGAAAGGGAGTTTAAGAAAGAAACACTCGATGTAAAAGTGTTTGCCGAGGATATCAACCAGGTTGTGGAATCCAAGATCCGGTCTCATGGGATCGCGTATCGAAAAGTGTATGCGGATGATCCGGGAACATTTGAAATCGATGCCAATTATATGATCCAGGCATTGATCAATATTCTGGAAAATGCAATTAATGCATGTACGGAAGACAAGGAAAAAACGGGTCATCATGAAATTGTGTTCTCGGTGCGTCCGGAAAATAACCGGGTATGCTTTGAGATTACAGACAATGGGGTTGGGATGGATAAGGAAACACAAAACAACATGTTCAACCTGTTCTATTCAACCCGGGGTACAAAGGGGACGGGGCTCGGCCTCTTTATCACGAGAAAAATCATCGAGGATCACGGAGGCGAGATCAAGGTAGATTCTAACCCGGGAGAGGGGACGCGGGTATTGGTTTATGTGCCGAGGCGTGTTTGAATTGATCGTACCTCCGCATCATTTCCCGTTTTCCTGTTGGTGAACCATGTGGTGCGCTTTTTAAAACCGGCCGGTCAAATGACCGGACCGGCCGGTGAGATTTTTAGTTGATTTATTTAATCCTGAAGGTAAGAGTCGCTGTGTAGTTCAGGCGGTCGCAGACATCCGGGTCGGGGTAATCTTCGGAAGTATGCACCATTATCATCCATAAGCCTTTATTTTCAATTTGA
>SLIE01000247.1 GCA_007135795.1 Desulfobacterales bacterium | reverse complement strand
CCATCCCCACGACCATGATTCGCATGGGATCGACCGTCTGGCTCACCAGGTAACGCGCAACACTGTCGGCCCGCCTCTCGGAAAGTCTCTGATTGTAATCAACCGCACCGGTACTGTCCGTGTGCCCGGTAACATTTACCAGGGTCTTGTCATATTCCTTCAATACAAGACTGACAGAGTTGAGCACCTCATAAAAACCGGCATTGATATCCGCGCTGTTAACCGCAAATGTAATATGACCGGGCATATCCAAAATGATCCGGTCTCCGTCTCTCATGACGCTTACGCCGGTGCCCTGGAGCTGTTGACGTAATTTTGACTCCTGGTGATCCATGTACATACCGATTGAGCCCCCTGCAAGTCCGCCGATCCCCGCCCCGATCAAAGCGCGTTTACGCCGGTCACGGCTGTCATCACCCGTTACGGCCCCCACGGCGGCCCCTCCCGCAGCACCTATGATCCCCCCCCACGCTGTCTTGCTCATTCTCTGTTCACCCGTATATGGGTCCGTTGCACATGACTGCATGGTAAACATCCCAATAAAAACAATACTAAACAAAGCAACAAATAATCTCATCTCATTTCCTCTACATCTCAACTGAATTATAATAGCAGGTTTCTGCCTGCACCTCAGCAACCGGTTAAGAAATCACGCATTCAATATCTGTTTTCTCCGGCGCAACAAACCCTGTTCCGACCCGTATCCTTTGCCCTGTAAAGCGACGCATCGGCAAGTTCCACAAGAAAATTGAAACTTAACCCTTCTTTCGGAATGATCTCCGCCACGCCAAAACTCAATGTCACCGTACCGCACGAAGCCAACCCCGGATGGGGTAGTCGTCTCGCAGCAATATTCCTAAGCGCATTTTCAGCTACTTCCGCGGCTCCCCCGGCAGGCGTTTCCGGTAGCAGGAAAACAAACTCCTCACCGCCGTATCGCGCCACCAGATCGGCTGGACGACGCGCAGAAAGTGCGAGTGTTTCCGCCACCTTCCGCAAACAATCATCTCCGGCCTGGTGACCCAATGTATCGTTGTAATCCTTGAAATGATCGATATCACACAAAATAATCGACAGAGGTTTTTGAATCCTTCGAAGCCGATCCCACTCCTTTTTAATGGCCGTGTCGAAAGTGCGGCGATTGGCCACCCCCGTAAGGCCATCAATGCCGGCAAGACGTTCAAGCGCCACATTTGCCTTTTCCATCATTTGTTCGGCATTTTTCAGCAGTGAAATGTCTTTATATTGCGCGACAAACCCGGAAAGCCCATCAATAGTGACCAACGATGCTGTTGAAACCAAAAAGTAGCGGACTTCACCGGAAGGACGGGTTTGTTTTATTTCGTATTTGTGAAACATGCGGGATCGCTTGCAGGTTTTAACCGGACACTTGCCGTCATTGATACAATGCTCTCCAAAAATATCCTTGCACAACCAACCGATAATTTCGTCTTTTGTCCTATCAAAGAAATCAAGCATCGCCGTGTTGACTCTTACGACAACCCCGTCTTCCCGGATAACCCACATGGGATCCGTACTGTTGTTGAAAACCTGCTCGAGTTCCATGTTTAAAAGGTCGGCTTGCATCAATTTCCGATTGCAGGCGATCAATGCCTCTTCAAGCGCTGTATTCATTTCCCGCATATTCTTGCAGGCCCCGGCCAGTCTTCGCTTTTGCGATTTCAGCCGGTCGACCTGCATTTTCATCAGCAAACAGTTATCATTTCCCATATCTCAATCCTTGCATTCGAACAAAAGTGCTTACTACATATCCGCCCGCCATTCCTACTGTCAACCTTTTAACTGACGAAATCTAAGTTTTACGAATTATGATCTTTGCGAAGGCTGCTGGGCAAGATTTAATATTTGAGTTCACAAGAATTTCGGTATATGCTTTATAGAATTGTCTTGGGGGAGAATCAGGCAAGCGGCAAATTTTCAGACAGCCCTTGACATCCACGCAATGAAAGTACAATTCCAATGAACCACCACCGTATATAATTGATTGTTTTAACGCCCATGGATAAGTATCCAAACACATCTGAACTGCCCGTTCATAAAATCGAACGATTCATTTCCGGGATTCCAAGCCTTCCCGCCACTGCCGCACGCGTGCTGGAGCTCTGCAACGATCCCCGGACATCTCCAAATGATCTCAACCGTGTCATAACACTTGATCCGATATTGACCGGACAAGTCCTGAAACTGGTAAATTCCGCCTATTTCTCTTTCAACACGCAGGTTACCACAATACCCAGGGCCATAATCATCCTGGGGATAAATACCATTAAAAATCTCGTCTTAAGCACTGCTGTATTAAACACCCTTGAAAACGCAACTTCTATAAATGCGCTTTTCATGGAGCGATTCTGGTTTCATTCGGTGTGTACCGGGGTTGCGGCAAAACAATTTGCAATCATAAAGGAAATTCCGGATACAGAGCGGGAGCAATATTTTGTCGGCGGTCTATTGCACGATCTGGGCAAAATACCTTTGGCCCACATGTTCCCGGTTGCATACAATGAAATAATTAAACCAGGGTCAACAGGACATGTCCCTGCGAGCGTGGATGAAAATAAAGCCTTCGGCATGAATCATGCCCGGGTAGGCGGCATTATTGCAAAAAAGTGGAGACTCGGGGAAATTATGACGGATTGCCTTGAATTTCATCATGAACCCCAATCTTCAAACCCCAAAACCCGCTTAACCGTCCAGATCATCGCTATGGCAAACCTGTTTTCAAATTTCTTCAGCACGTTTCATAAGGACGGGGAGTTCGTGGATAAAAGCAATGTGTATCATATTTTCGAAAGTTATGGATTTCCGCCCCGCACCTTGGAAAAGCTCGAAGTAAACGTGGCGCAGGAAATTGAAAAAGCACTCGTTTTTCTTCATTTAACCGTGAAAAGTTAAAAACCACTAACCATTCTTACGGAAAAGTTGTCAATGAAAATTAAATTCTGGGGAGTACGCGGCTCCATACCCTCGCCAGGACCGGAAACCGTAAAGTATGGCGGGAATACGATCTGCCTGGAGGTAAGATTCAAATCCCCGGACAGACTCATTATCATTGATGCCGGCTCCGGCATCCGCCGGCTTGGCAATTATCTCATGGCCAATGATATACCACGTGGATTGAAAACAATCGATATTTTCCTCACTCACACCCATTGGGATCATATTATCGGTTTAACATCATTCAAACCCATGTTCATTCCTGGCATGAGAATCAGGATACACGGACCTGCCACCTATGAAAGCGACTCACTTGCAAAAGTGTTAAGCGGACAGTTCATGTATCGCTATTTCCCCGTTCGACTTGAAGAGCTCGAATCTAACATTGAATTTATCGAATTTGTGGAAGATTCCATCGACTTGGGGGGCGGTATAAGATTGACGACAAAGTATCTCAATCACCCTATCCGCTGCATGGGCTACCGCTTCGAGTATAAAGGAAGGTCTTTTGCGACAGTCTTTGATTCCGAACCTTTTGTCAATCTCTTTTGCAACGATCCCGCGGACCCGGGATACGATGCGGAGATTGCCCGGGAAGGGGAAGCCGCGGCCAAGGAACAAAATCAACTGATTGAACAGTGGCTGGCGAATGCCGACCTGATTATACACGATGCCCAGTACACCCGGCAGGAGTACGAAGAGGCAATGCAGGGATGGGGGCACTGTTCAATGGAGGACGCAATCGATACCGCCCGGAAGAACAGAGGTAAAAAACTGGCACTGATCCATCACGACCCGGACAGAACCGACGAGCAGATTGACTTGCTTGCAGAACAACTCTGCTTTGGTGGAGAAAATTCAGATTTTCACGTTTTCTTTGCCCGGGAAGAGATGGAAATCCAGATACAGGGTTAAGTTCATTTAAACACCTTTCCATTCAGGGTGTTAAACCACACATGAACTAACTAGTGCCTGAACGAAAACCGTCTTTTTCGCCAATCTCTGCGTCCGGCTCAAATTTTAATTCTCAAAATACGTCCAGTATTCCTGCGGTTAGAATTTTCGCCGTCCTTGACCTTGACGAAATATCCTGGTTTTCGTTCGGGCACTAACTACATGCTATCTCAAAAAAAAGATCACGCCCGCTG
>SLIE01000431.1 GCA_007135795.1 Desulfobacterales bacterium | reverse complement strand
GCGTCACGGCACGCTTCTGAATTACCGGAAACGTTTCTTGCGAAAAGACGGAAGCGAACTCACCGCTGAAGTGCACATGCGGGCCGCCCGGCACACGGATGGGTCAATTGCGTACCTGGAATGTTATGTTCAAAACACCACCAGCAAAAGACAAATCGAACGCGCCCTTATTGAAAGCGAAAAACATTACAAAAGCATCTTTGAAATTACCGGCTCCGGCACCATTATTATAGAAAGCGACATGACCATTTCTCTTGCCAATGCCGGTTTTGAAAAAATAAGCGGTTACAGCAAGGCCGAAATCGAGGGAAAAATGCAATGGCCTGGATTCATCGCATTCGACGATGAGCGCGAACGCATGACGCAATACCACCGGTTCCGGCGCAAAAACCCATATGTCGCCCCCACTCGCTATGAATTCATACTGGCAGACAAGTCCGGTCGACACAAGAATATCCTCCTTGCCGTCGACATGATCTCCGGTACCACGCGAAGCGTGGCCTCGCTTATTGACATCACTTCGGTCAGGGATGCCGAAAAATCCCTGCGGGAAAGTGAATCGCGGCTTAGCGGTATCATCGAGGCGTTTGACGGTTTTATCTATACCTGCTCCCAGGATTACCAGGTGGGGTTCATGAACAATGCCCTGTCCCGGGCACTCGGAGACCAAACCAATACAGGCCTCTGCCACGAGGTGATTTTCCAGATGAAAAAGCCGTGCCCATGGTGTGCGGCGGACCGTGTTTTCAAGGGGGAAACCGTACAGGAGGAATTTGAAAACCCAAATGACGGCCGGTGGTATTATGTAATGAGCACGCCCGTATACAGCACAGATCAGACCGTGGCCCAGTGCCAGAACATTCTGATCGATATTCATGAACGCAAACAACGGGAGTTTCTCATCCGGCAGCGGGAGGCCAGGCTGGAAATGGAAAACAAACGACTGAGATCCGTTGAACATGGCCGGTATCGACTGGGCGAGATTGTCGGAAAAAGTGCGCCCATGCAAAAAGTTTACAACCTGATCCTGCGGGCCGCGGCAACCTCGGCTAACGTGATCATATACGGGGAGTCCGGCACCGGCAAAGAGTTGGTAGCCAACGCTATTCACAAGCTGAGTGATCGAAGCGAAAAACGGTTTATGCCGGTCAACTGCGGGGCTATCCCTGCCGATCTCCTGGAGAGCGAGTTCTTCGGCTATAAAAAGGGGGCTTTCACCGGTGCTGCCGCGGACAAGGCGGGCTTACTCGATCTGGCTGAAAATGGCACACTTTTTCTGGATGAACTGGCGGAGATTACGCCCGGTATCCAGGTAAAACTTTTACGGGCGATCGAAGGCGGCGGATACACGCCGGTGGGGGGGCATGAGGTTAAAAAACCCGATATCCGGATTATTGCCGCAACAAACGGCAATTTGAGAAAGCTGGTTGAAAAAGGCACCATGCGCGAAGATTTCTTTTACAGGATTCATATTATCCCAATCTACCTGCCGCCTCTTCGCGAGCGAAAAGATGATATTCCACTTTTGGTGGAGCATTTTATGGACCGGATCGGGGCAAAGAACAAAACCCTGCCCGGCAGTGTCCTGGACGCCCTGCTGACGTACCACTGGCCGGGGAATGTCCGGGAAATGGAAAACACGCTTCAACGTTTCGTGGACCTGGGGGATATCGATTTTGTAACTACTCACATACCGCAGGCACGGTACGAAGATCAAGGCATGCCTGGTTCGCAAGCGGTTGAACCGCTTCGCGATGCTGTGGCCCGATTTGAAAAAAGCTATCTCCTGCAAGTGCTGGAACAGCTCCGCTGGAACCGCCGAAAAGCTTCTGAAATGCTTGGGATAGAAAGAAAAACGCTATATCTCAAGCTGAAGAAACGGGGTATCGATCCGGAGTGAACACAACACCCGTTAACAGACTTCCGGTAAATATCACGGCTGGACTTCGACTTTATCCAACCCACCATCGCAGGTTAGTGAGTTGGGCAAAGCGAAGCCCGCCACACCATTCGCAGATGATAATCAATCGACTGGCATACCGCGCGCCTTACGCATGAGTCATTAATTGCCCATCATGAGTTATTTTATATAATTTTATAAACTATTTTATTAATTAATAATTTATCACAACTAAAGCTTGCGTGTCATAAATAACTCACCAGCGGTTGTTTTAGCACATCGCATCGGCATATCGAAAACGCTTTATTTTAGCCCTATAATCCCTCAATTCTCCCGGTCTCAAATCTCTGGCACACGAATTGCTTATCTAAAGCAGAACAACATTCCAATCCGCTTTTCACAAACAACAAAAGCGGCGTTTCGCATGCACGATCCCCGTGCACGCGAAGCCTGAATTTACACTTTTCCGAGGAGAGACCCATGACGTTTAAAAAAATCCAACCCACACCGTCCGCCTATTCAAATCCACTGCTTATCAAAAGCATTCTCCGAACACCGCTTATCTATTCCCCGGATCAGGAAATCGTCTATCGCGATCTCCACCGGTTCACCTATCGGGAATTCGACAAACGGGTTCACAAGCTGGCCAACCTGCTTAAGGATATCGGCGTAAAACCCGGAGATACCGTCGCAGTCATGGATTGGGACAGCCATCGCTACCTTGAATGCTTTTTCGCCATCCCCATGATGGGCGCGGTCATGCACACCATCAACATCCGTCTCTCCCCGGAACAACTGATCTACACCATCAACCATGCCGAAGACGATGTAATTCTGGTGAACGAGGAATTTCTGCCATTGCTCGAATCGGTCAAGGACAAATTTTCAACAGTCAAAAAAATTATCCTGCTGACCGACAACAAGGAAAAACCCCAGACAACCCTTCAACTGGACGGGGAATACGAAGAACTCAGTGCAAAGGCGCCGGATAGCTATGATTTCCCGGATTTCGATGAAAACACCATGGCAACCGTTTTCTACACCACCGGCACCACGGGCCTGCCCAAAGGCGTTTTCTTCAGCCATCGCCAGATCGTACTGCACACATATGCCATCCTCACGGCATCCACAGGATACAACAGCCAGTCCGACCTCAACTCGGGGGACATCTACATGCCCATGACCCCCATGTTCCACGTCCATGCATGGGGCATCCCCTATGCAATGACGCTTTTGGGCGCAAAACAGATCTACCCGGGACGATATGAACCCGAAATGCTGCTCAAGCTGGTGGTTACGGAAAAAGTCACTTTTTCCCATTGTGTTCCCACCATCATGCACATGCTCGTTTCCAGCCCTGTGGTAAAACAGCTCAACCTGAAAGGCTGGAAGGTCATTATCGGCGGCTCCGCACTCCCAAAGGGGCTGTGCAAGGCCGCACTGGACATGGGGATAAACATATACACGGCTTACGGCATGTCGGAGACCTGCCCGTTATTGACCATGTCCCTGCTTAAACCCCACATGCTGGACTGGAGCAACGACGAACAGATAAAAATTCGCTGTCGCACGGGGCTCCCCTCACCGAATGTTCATTTACAGATATGGGACCCCGCAGGAAACCCGCTTCCCCATGACGGCAAAACCACCGGTGAAGTTGTCGTGCGTGCGCCGTGGCTGACCCAGGGATATCTCAAGGACCCCGAGCAAAGCGAGGCCCTGTGGCAGGGCGGCTGGCTGCACACGGGGGATATCGGATTTGTCGATGAAGAAGGCTACCTGCAGATAACCGACCGCCTGAAGGATGTCATCAAGACCGGCGGCGAGTGGATATCCTCCCTGGCGCTTGAAGATATCATCAGCCAGCATGAGGCGGTCAGCGAATCCGCGGTTATCGGCGTCCCTGATGAAAAATGGGGGGAACGCCCCCTGGCCCTGATCGTGCTGAAAGAAGAGTACAAGGGAAAAACCACGATAGAGGAGATTCAAAGTCACTTTATGAAATTCGTGGAATCCGGTGACATCCCGAAATACGGGGTTCCCGGCAATATTCGCCTGGTCGATGAAATTGCGAAGACCAGTGTTGGGAAATTGAACAAAAAGGAACTGCGAAAACAATTCACCAGTTAGAGAAACGAAGCGCCTGAAGAGGTGGCCCCGTGGCCACCCCTCCAGGCGCTTGTTTTATGGGCGGAGAGCTATACTATTAT
>SLIE01000099.1 GCA_007135795.1 Desulfobacterales bacterium | reverse complement strand
GAGATTTGCCATTGTTTCGAATGCATGGATAAATTCCGGCCGACAGTCGGGGTAGCCGCTGTAATCTACTGCGTTGACCCCGATGAATATGTTTTCTGCCTTTAACACTTCCGCCCATCCAAGCGCGTGAGCCAGAAAAATGGTATTTCTCGCCGGGACATAGGTAACCGGGATCTGATCGCGGTCCCCTGATTTTGGAACATCGATGTCGTCGGTAAGCGCTGAACCACCAGAAGCCCGCAGGTCGATGATGTTACAGTGATGGGGGATGCCGGCATCCCGGGCGATTTGTTCTGCCGCCAATAATTCAAATCGGTGCCGCTGGCCGTAGTCAAAGCTGATTGCGTGGCACTCATATCCTTCTGAAATGGCAATCGCCAGGGTCGTTGTACTGTCAAGGCCGCCACTCAGCAAAATGACTGCTTTTTTTGATTGGATCATATTGGTGCTTCCGTAAATTCTTGTGATCGGCGAATTGCGGTTGGGCTTTGCTTTCCTATAGCACCCAACCGGCAATAGTCTGTTTTGTGATTTGAGACTTCTCACTCTTCCCGCTGGAAATCACACCCCCCGGTCCGTATCCGGCCAGATGATCTTATGAAGCTGAACCTGTAGCCTTACATCGAGGCGATCGGCCAATATCCATGCGGACAGATCAGACGGGTCAAGTTTCCCGCTGACCGGTGAAAAAAGAATGTTGATTTCAGGTAATATTTGTCTGGCATTGTTGGCTATTCTCTTTGCAAATTCATAATCCTCCCGGTCGGATAATACAAATTTCAGCTCATCTTTTGCGGTCATACGATAAAGATTGTCCATATCCATGAAACCGCTCTGGCCACTTGATGGACACTTGATATCCACGATCCGAACGCATTCACTGTCCGTAAGTGCGATATTCATGCTGCCGTTTGTTTCCATCAGCACGGTAAGCCCTTTGGAAAGAAGACGTTTAACGAGTGCGGGCGTCTGATCCTGAAGCAACGGCTCCCCGCCTGTAATTTCTACCACCGGAAACCCATAGGAAATAACGCGATCATAAATGTCATCGCAACTCATCCACACGCCTTCTTCGCGAGCATATGGCGTATCACAGTATGTACATTGGAGATTGCATCCGGAAAGCCTTACAAACACACAAGGACGTCCGGCAAAGCTCGATTCTCCCTGTATGGAGAAAAAAATTTCGTTAATTTTCAATCCCATGTGCAGTTCCGTTCTGTCGCAGATGCTTTAAATTTTTTCGGCACTGATTATTTTCTTTCTTCAATTAAAAATCGGGGTTGTCAGTTGGAACCGGGAATGGAGGCTTTGAAAAAAAAGGCTTCACCGCTAATCTCATATGTGCCTGCATTGGCGGGTATGAGAACGGAGCTGCCTTTTTCAATGTTGAGCAGCGTTTTTTCCGTTCCTTGTGTGATTGTTGCAGACCCTTTCATGCACAGCAGGATTTCCAGGCCATGGTTTTCAGAACACCTGTATTTGTACTGATTGTTTGTTTGCATCCGCGATAGTATGAATTCTTCCGCATCTGCCGGGTAAACGCTTTCCCAGTCGTTTTTTGCAACAGGTCGTAAAATTTCAATGGGAGAAGGCTCGAAACTGACAGTTCGCATTAGCTCTTGGACGTCCATGTGCTTACCGGTCAAGCCGCCCCTGAGAACATTGTCCGAATTGGCCATGAGTTCAATGCCGACCCCTTTCAGGTATGCATGCATCCGGCCCGGGGATAAAAACATGGCCGAATACGGTTCAAGTTGGATAAGCGTTAGAAAAAGGGGGCTTAAAACCCCGATGTCGTCAGGATACTGTTCGTGTATTTTCTGGACCCATTCCCCTTCCGGTGAATCGGTTTTCACGGCTTTTTCAATGGCTGATTGAATGGTGCGTTGCTTTGTTTTCTCTTCCATACGCAACAGTGATGCGAACATTTTTTTGATGCCGGAGGCGTTGGGTTCATCATTAAGAAATTTAATTTGTGCCGCAAGTTCCGCAGGGCAAAAAGACTGAAAAAACCCGGCAATGGCATCTGCAGGCCTGAAACCGTTAAGTGCCGTAAACGGTTCGATCGCACAGATAATTTCCGGTTTCGGCCATGGATCACGGTAGTTGCGATGGGGGGCATCAATCGGGATTTTCAACTTGTTTTCGCGCTCAAAACCCGCTTTTGCCTGGGTTTTATCGGGATGTGCCTGAATTGACAGGGGGTGTTCCGCTGCAAGCACTTTGAAAAGGAAGGGGAGGGTGTTGTTGAATCTTTCTGCAGTGCCGGTCCCCAGCATCTGTTTTGGATAACGGCCTACAAGGGTGTTGAGTTCGATTTTTTCATTATCGGTCACCACGCTTGAAGGGGCTTTGGGGTGAGCGCCCATCCACAGTTCCGCCCATGGGGTCTCTTGACGATCACGGACCCCCATCAATTCCTGTATGGCTGTTTTGGAACCCCAGGCATAATCCTGGACCTGATTTTCAAGAAGCACGGGGTGATCGATCATTTCCAAAATCCCTTAAAGTCTTAATGTATTCGTAATGGCTGCGCATGTCGTCGGGACAACCTGGGCAGAAATGGTGATATCGCGCAACGCAAAACCGGCCAGCCTGTTATGTGGTTTGCCCATGCCTTTTATGTTTTAAAACACGAATTGACCATTATCATATATCACCATTTTTTCCCCGCCTGAAAGGTGAGCGGTAACCCGCTTGTTTTCAGTATTGACAATATCCCAGTGGAGTGCGGACGTGTTGAACCCGAGACTCTTTTTCATTTCAGCGGACAATTCATCGGGTTTGCCGGCATATGTGTCGGAATAGGATGATCCAAGTGCTATATGACAATTACCATATTTTCCTCCGAAATTTTCGTCATACAGTGTATTGGCCATGAAGCGTTCGATGTTTGAAAAGTTTTTATCGGTCAAAGAAAATTCGCCGATTCTTTTTGCGCCCGCGTCCATTTCAAGTTGTTTCAATAAAAAATTATTTCCCTGCTTCGCTGTGGCGTCAATGACCTTCCCCTTTTTAAATTCCACCCGGATATCCTTGACAAGGTTTCCGCTTTTATACGAGGGTTGATCTGCGTAATATACGCCATTTGTGCCGCGCCAGTCCGGTGAGATGAATAATTCGAAACTCGGAATATTATGGCCGGATATGCCGACCCATCGGCGTTGATCTCCCTGTTTTACAAACAGATCGATGTTTTCGGATTCAACATGCAGGGTGTTGATTCCAAGCCTGTTGAGCCGTCTTTTTATCGAGGCGGCTTTTCTATATATTGATTCCCATTGCTTTACCGGATTGGCACTGTTTAAAAAACAGGCTTTGGCAATCTGATCCGTATATTCCTGAAGTGTCATGCCGGCATGCTCGGCAAGGGTTTCGGTCGGATATATTGCGAGTGTCCAGCTGAAATCACCGTTATCTTCGCGATTGTCGAGTATGTCACGGAGAAACTTACGGGCTTTTAGAGTTTTGGAAATTGTTGCCGGTTCGATATGCGCAAGATGTGTTATCGATTCGGGTGCGAGCACAACAATATTGCCATTGAGCTTTTCATAGAGCGCTGCTTCACCCGGGGGGATGAACTTCAATTGCCGTTGGTTGCCGATTTCGTAGAACTTCTGTTCCATGCGCGATGTCTGTAAAAGGCGGGGTACCGGATTGCAACCGAGAAGCAGAATTTTTTCATATAGTTTTTCAGCAAGGCTCAGTGCTTTCAGGTCATATCGGATCATGACCGTATCCGTGCTCCTGACCTTGTTCTTGCGTGAGGTTTTAAGGCCCCACAAAAGGATGTCAGCGTATCTATCCAGTTGGTCATTGCTAAGCATGTGTCGGTTTCCATGTTTGATTTTGTAAATGTTAGTCAGAAAATAAGACAGTTCTTACTTATGATACACTCGTACAAAGTCACAAAGTCGGTGAAGATGGCTAAGTTAAAAGTTCCATATACAAAGCGTGATATGACTTTTAACGACGCCATCACTTATGATTGTCGTCTTTTAAAAAAAGTCCATGATACTCTTCTTCTTTAAAGTGGGTTATCAGCAGACGATTAATAAGGTTGTGAACTTCCGCCAGTTCATCGTCGCTCATTCTCTTTGTGATCCGGTCCGCCACCATGTCGTCGGAAAACATCTGGAGATAGCAGAT
>SLIE01000458.1 GCA_007135795.1 Desulfobacterales bacterium | reverse complement strand
GGCATAAGTGTATTCAAGTGGAAACATATTTTTTCAGAACGGGAGGAATGAAATCCAATGAAACGTGTTGTTCTTTTTTTGGCAACCAATATTGCGATTCTTGTCGTATTAAGTATTGTCCTTCGTTTGCTCGGGGTCCATCGCATCCTGGACGATACGGGTGTCGGCCTGAATTATTATAATCTTCTGGTATTGTCGGCGGTTATTGGTTTTGGCGGGTCGTTCATCTCTCTTGCCATATCCAAATGGATGGCAAAACGGATGACCGGCGCAAAAGTCATTGTCACCCCTCGCAATGACACGGAGTCATGGTTGCTGGAAGTGGTCCGCAAGCAGGCCCGGGCAGCGGGAATCGGAATGCCCGAAGTGGCCATCTTTGACTCCCAGACACCCAATGCGTTCGCTACGGGAATGCGACGGGACAATGCACTGGTGGCCGTGAGCGCGGGACTCTTGAGAACCATGAACAAGGATGAAGTCGAGGCTGTGCTTGGGCATGAAATCAGCCACGTGGCGAACGGGGATATGGTTACCCTTACCCTTATCCAGGGCGTGGTCAACACGTTTGTCATATTCCTTTCCCGGATCGTGGGGCATTTTGTGGACCGGGTAATTCTGAAGAACGAAGAAGGGCATGGCATCGGGTTTTTTGTGACCACAATTGCGGCCCAGATCGTATTTGGGATTCTGGCGTCCACCATTGTTTTTTGGTTCAGCAGACAGCGGGAATTCCGCGCTGACGCCGGCAGCAGCAGGCTTTCAGGGCGAGAAAAGATGATATCCGCCCTCGAGAAACTTCGCAGAAGTTCGACCGAACCATTGCCGGATCAGATGAGTGCGTTCGGTATCAGTGGAAAACAGGATAAAAAGAGCTCCTGGAAAGACCTCTTCATGACACACCCGCCGCTTGAAGATCGTATTGCGGCGCTGAAAAATGCACGGGACTAATTGAGCCCGGTTTTCCAAAAGAGGTATATATCTATCAGATTTTATAAAAATATTGCGCTTATGATGTTTATTACAGCTCGTTAAAAAGACGCTGTATCGACAATGACCCATAGCCGGTGATACCCATCAGGTGCGTATCGCCGGCTATTTGTTTTTTTGGGTGTGGTATTCCGGCTGCTTCCGCCATCTCTTGTGCATCCATGCCCATTGTTCCGGAAACCGCCTGATAATCGATTCGTAGGCATCCGAACACCGTTGCGTATTGGTGATGATATCGATGCCGGGTTTTCCTGTATCGGCAAGTTGAATGGGTGGAAAAAACTCGAGCACATACGTCATGTCCGGCTTCATGTATGCAAATGCGGGTAGTATCGGGAGATCGTATTTTCTCGCCAATAGTACCGGCCCTATGGGGGTGTGTGCTTTTTTTCCCAAAAAATTGACAAACACTCCTTTGACATCCGTATCCTGATCTATAAGAAAGCCAAGATAATCCCCTTGCTTGATTGCGCGAATGATCTCTTTGGGTGATTTCCCCCGGGCGATGTTAAAATAACCGGCCTTGTTTCTTGTATCCACAATCAATCTGTCAAGCCTGGGGTCGGATGCCGGGGTGGCCACCACTTTAATCGGGTATCCCTTTGAGGCAAGCCAGGCGCCCATTAATTCCCAGTTCCCAAAGTGAGCGGTTAAAAAAATGACGCTTTTTCCTGAAGAAAGGTTTTCTTTTGCAAAATGGAAGTTCCTGGGGGTAACGATGTGGTTAAAACCTTTTTCCACATATACCGGTATGCGGATTGCATCGATGCCGGCTGTTCCAAAATGAAGAAAAACATTTTTCGTTAATTCCAGGATTTCCTGTTCCGATCTTTCCCCCTTAAATACTGAACTCAGGTTTTCAATAACCCGTGTTTTTTGTTTTCCCCCGAACCGGTAATATGCCATTGCCAACGATCTGCCAATGGTCATGCCCCATTTTCTGGGAATTTTCCGTATAAGACGGATGAAACCGTAAATTACGATATAGCGGATATTCTTTCCAGCCTGCGTTCTTGAAAATCGTTTCTTTTTTTTATTTCTGCGTGTCATGCTTTTTCTCTGCCAGGGGTTTTGCCAGGTGCATTGTCCGGATTGGTGTACTCCCTCTCAATCTCCGCGTTAAGTTGCGCGCCGATGAGTATGAGATATGATGTCAGGTAGAACCACATCAATAATATAATGACCGCGCCCATGGATCCGTAAACCTAGTTGTAGTTCCCAAAGTTCGATACGTAGTAGGAAAATAGGTAGGAACCCAAAAGCCAGAAAATCGTTGCAATAACGGCTCCCCAGGAAAACCATCGCCATTTTCGTTTTTTTCTGTCCGGCGCATAGCGATAAATCATGGAAAGTCCAAAAATAGTGAAAACGAACAGCAATATCCATCGGGATGTAAAGATGAGCATCTGATATTCAATGAAAAAATCAAAAATGATCAGGAGGGGCGGTACCACTACGATGAAAAACAATGATACGATAATGAACAGGATCGCGCATATGGTCAGGAACAGGGCCATCAGATTCAGATGGATGAAGCCCCGGGTTTCCTCCGCATTGTAGGTGACATTGAGTGCCATAATAAGCGCCCGCATTCCCCGGGATGCTCCCCATAGTGTCAAAAGAAGACTGATGACAAACCCCATGCTGAGCGTTCCCATGGGGGTGGTTACGATATCCTCGATCTGCCGGGAGATAATTCTGTAGGCTTCATATGGCATAATCTCCTGCATGCCTGCAAATTGCACCTGCACTTCAACAGGGTCTGCGACAAGCGCGTAAAGCGTTATCAACGAAGTCAGCCCCGGAAATATGGAAAAAAGACCAAAAAAAGCAACGCCTGCAGCAATTACATATACATGGTCCGTTGTTTGCTTCTCATTAATCCTGCGCAGCAGGTTCTTGAATCCCGGTTTTGGGGGAGAGACGATTCTCGGGGTCTGTTTTACCCTTTTTTTGGGTTTTGGTTTTTTGGGCATGTTCCTCCTTTATGACTATCCTTGAATCGTATCCAAACGGAAACCTGAGAACAGAAAAAAAACCATAGCCCATGGAATACACGGAAAATCCTTTAGCCTTCGGCGAGAGGGGCAACAATAATGGCTTCGCTTCGCTCAACGCAGACAAAATGTTTCAGCATGTTCTGCAGTGCAATCAATGTTCCGAACATATGTTACCGCTTTTGGCCAAACGGTCAAATGTTTTCCGCCCTTGATTTTTTTTCCGCCCTTTTTCCGTGTATTCCGTGGGCTATGGTTTTATGCCCTTTTGGTCTGAAGTCAAGCATTTTGCCATTATCTTAACTGGATTATAATTCCGGCCGCCAGTGTCGCAAACACGGTGCCGGCCATGATATTCATCACCCTGTGCATTTTTTCCGAACGATTGAAACGCTGCCCCGCTGATCCCGCCACAACGGCCACCAAACCGAATACAATGATCGTGGCAATGATAAATAGCATGCCAAGCACCATAATCTGTAAAGAAAGCATACCTCGTGCGGGGTTGGAAAAAAGAGGGAGGAAAGCCAGAAAAAAGAGAGATACCTTGGGGTTGGTGATGTTCATGATGATGCCGCGTTGATAGAGCTTGATAAGCCCGGTGGGTTTGTTTTCCCCTTTCGCCATTTTTTTTGCCGAAGTCCGGAATGCCTGCCACGCCAGGTACGACAGATAGCACGCGCCAATTAGCATGAGAGCGGTATAAGCGAACGCCGAAGTATGAAATATGGCGGCAACCCCTATTGCAACTGCGGTGGTATGTGCCACGAGACCGGTACAAAGTCCTGTTGTTACAATCAATCCCGCCCTTGCGCCTTGCAGGGTGGATTGCGTGAGAACGAAAATATTGTCTGGTCCCGGCGTTGCAGCCAGTAACAGTGAGGCGATAAAAAAAGAGACAATCGTCTCAGCTGGGAACATGATCGTTATCCTTGTTTCGGGCCAATGCTTACGAAATAAACATGCGTATATTTAGGTAAAATCCCCTTTAATTTCAACAATTATTTTGTTTTGTTGGAAGATAATCCCCCATGTGCCCACTGTTTTGCGTTTGATTATCCGCATATGATTGTCACCCCTGAATCTTTTCGCAAGAGGTCGCAGTCAGCTTTTTGCTTTCAGGTGCATTCTCATTGCGGGGTTGTATAATTCCTGCTGTTATTATCAGAATTTAG
>SLIE01000452.1 GCA_007135795.1 Desulfobacterales bacterium | reverse complement strand
TTAAATTTAAAATTTTACCTTTTAATATAAATATGTTATAGAGTTATTCCAATTATTGACATCCCTTAATCTAATAATAAAATTAAATTTCTAATATTAATAAGGAACATACCATGAGGATAACAATAAAAAAAAATGACATATCCGAGGTACTGTCCAGAATACAGGGATTGACCGGAAAAAAAACCAGCCTGGCGATTACGGAAAACGTTTTGCTGAAAACCGGTGAGAACGGTATTTTCATTACCGCAACGGATCTTGAGACAGGCTTTAACGGTTTTTATCCTGCTGAAATAGAAACTCCGGGGGAAATTGCCATAAATGCAAAAAAACTCACTGAAATCGTAAAAAATTTTCCAACGGATATCATTAATCTTCAGGAATTGGAAAATAGATGGATTGAAATTTCATCTCCAAAGGTAGAATACCATATTGTGGGAATGGATCCTGAAGACTTTCCACATATCCCCGAAAGCGACAGCACGGATTTAACGGTTGTGGATTCGGCAGCGCTTAAAAAAATGATTGAAAAAAGTGTTGCCATAAACGTAACCGGAAATGAGAAACGGCCGCATTTGCTGGGTGCGTATTTGACGTTTATGGATAACGGGACTGAAAATAAACTGATTCGTATGGTTTCAACTGATTTAAAGCGATTGTCCAAGGTTGATTACACCTGTGCCCCGGATACCTTCTTTAATCCGGAAATCAATGTAATTATTCCGAAAAAAGGACTTTCCGAAATATACAAGTTTCTTGAAACCGAAGGAACGGTTTCCATCGGGATTAAGGAAAATCATTTTATTGTTAAAAAAGATAATGAATATGCGATCGTGAATCTCCTTGACGGTGGTTTCCCGCCTTACGAAGAAATACTGCAATCTGAGGCGGAATATGATATTGTGTTTGATCGTTCACAATTTTCAATGATGCTGAAGCGGATGAGTATTCTTACTTCCGAAGATTACCGGGGTGTTGTCTTTCATTTCAATAATGACGAATTCACCATACGGACGATAAACGCGGTACTGGGAGAATCCAAAGAATCAATGGATATTGTTTATGATGGAGAACCAAAGGAAATTGCCTATAACCCGAGATATTTCCTGGAAGCGATCAATTTTATCACCCAGGACAACGTGATCCTGAATATCAAGGATGAACAGACGCCCTGTATTGTCAGAGGTGAGCAGGATTCAAATTATATCAACATTATAATGCCGATGAAAATATGATGAATACAGAAAAAGATGAATACGTGTACGATCAGAGCAGTATAAATGTATTAAAAGGCCTTGAAGCGGTTCGCCTCAGACCTTCCATGTATATTGGAAACGTCGATTTTCATGGACTTCATCATCTTGTCTACGAAATTGTGGACAATAGTATCGATGAGGCCATGGCCGGGCATTGTGATACGATCAATGTGACGATCCATACGGATAAGAGTGTCAGCGTCGTGGATAACGGCAGGGGAATTCCGGTTGGCATTCATAAAACGGAAAACATTCCCGCAGTCGAGGTCGTGCTTACCAAATTACATGCCGGTGGAAAATTTGATCATGATTCTTATAAAGTTTCCGGCGGTCTTCATGGCGTGGGAGTATCAGTCGTAAATGCCCTATCCGAGGAATTGGAAGTGGAGGTCTACAAGGAAGGAAAAATTCATTACCAGACTTATTCCCGCGGTATCAAGACCAGTGAACTCGATATAATCGGTGACACGGACAAGCAGGGTACAAAGATTCGATTTAAACCCGACACTCAGATCATGACCACGGATGAATTCGATTACACCACGCTCAAAAAACGTCTCCGGGAACTGGCGTTTTTAAACAAGGGTCTCCGGATCACAATCGATGATGAGCGAATCGATGAAAAAGAAGAATTTTGTTACGAAGGCGGCCTGGCTGAATTTGTCCAGTATCTGAATCGGCGGCACACCGCCCTGCATGAACCTGTAATTATCGAGGGGAAGAAAAACGACGTGCAGGTTGAAGTGGCAATACAGTACAATGACACCTTCAATGAAAAGATTTTTACGTTTGCCAACAACATCAATACGGCGGAGGGTGGTTTTCACCTGGTTGGGTTTAAAACCGGTCTCACGCGTACATTGAATCATTACGCGGCAACTTCAGATGTTCTCAAAAAACTGAAAGCCAAAATAACCGGGGATGATGTGCGGGAAGGGTTGACCGGCATAGTGAGCGTCCGCATCATGAATCCCCAGTTTGAAGGGCAGACCAAGACCAAACTCGGCAATTCAGAGGTTCGGGGTATTGTCGAGTCCATGATAAACGAGAAATTGAGTACATTTCTTGAGGAAAATCCGCAAACAGCCAAAAAAATCATTGCCAAGGCCGTGGAAGCGGCCCGCGTAAGGGATGCAGCAAAGCGGGCAAGAGATATTGCCAGAAGCAAGGGATCGATGATGGATTCAACGCTTCCCGGTAAACTTGCCGACTGCCAGGTATCCGACCCGGCATTACGCGAAATATTTATCGTTGAAGGTGACTCGGCGGGTGGTTCTGCAAAACAGGGAAGAGACCGAAAAACCCAGGCGATACTGCCGCTTAAGGGAAAAATTCTTAACGTGGAGAAAGCCAGGTTTGACAAACTTCTCAGAAGCGAAGAGATTAAAAACCTCATCACGGCCATGGGGACAGGGATCGGCAGTGAAGAATACGACATCGAAAAAATCAAGTATCACAAGATTATCATCATGACTGATGCTGATGTTGATGGTTCGCATATCCGTACTTTGCTGCTGACATTTTTTTATCGCCAGATGCCGGAGATTATTTCAAAGGGGTATCTGTATATCGCACAGCCACCGCTGTTCAAACTGGCTCGCGGAAAATCAGAGATATATCTCAAGGATGAACAACAGTACACCGAACATATCCTGAAACGCGCCTGCAATGAAAAGTATATCAAAGCGGAACATGACGATGCGGAAGATGCTGTTTTAACCGGAGATGATTTTTACTCTTTTGTAACGAACCTGGCGGAATATTTAAATGTTCTCAATCGATTGGAAAAAAATGGCGTGTTGGGAGATCTGGTTGAACTTCTGATCAAAAACGATGTCAATGACAAGAGTTTCCTTCAGGATCATGAAAAAATGGTCGAACTCAAGTCTATCCTCGAAAAAAATGGATTCATTACAGACGATCCGCAATACAATGAAGAGCGAAACGTCAATGAATTGATCGTTTCTCCGGCATTATCCGATGAAGTTGAGGAAATGTTCAGGGAAATTTCCGATAAAAAGCAGATCTCGGTCAAAATTGGCCGCAGCCTGATCCATTCCAGAGATTATCAGAGTGCAATGATTCTATTTAAAACCATTTCCAGGTATGACGCTGACCGGTTCAATGTATATGTCGTACCGAAAGAAGGCAAAGAGGAAGCACGTGATCCGGTTGTTGTCGAGAGCAAGCAGGAATTGATTCAGCATCTGTTGGAGGAAGGGAAAAAAGGACTTTCCATACAACGCTATAAAGGTTTGGGAGAAATGAACCCGGGCCAGTTGTGGGATACCACCATGAATCCGGGAACGCGTCATCTTTTGCAGGTCAAGGTAAATAATATCGACGATACAGACGATATCTTTACGATCCTGATGGGGGATGAAGTTGAACCCAGGCGCAATTTCATACAAAACAATGCCCTTGAAGTGAGTGTGCTGGATATTTGATGGCGTCGTAAAAAGTTCCATCTACTTCGTTGTAGCGATTTTATATTCGCTCGGAATCAAATCACTGCGGCTTGTATATGGAACTTTTAACTTAGCCATCTTCACAGAGTTTGTGACTTTTTACGAGTGCATCAATTTTGCAAGTCTTCGTTATCAATTAAATATGGGCCTGTAATAGCGGACCCACCGTTCCGTCATCACAAAATTATGATATGACAGCGTCGGAGATTGGGCTGAGTGATAGCCCAACCGACATTTGTATTGCCGCGGTTCCCGTACCCCGTTTTACAAAGAGGCCCAGGAGAATATCTTGCCTTCTGTTATGGCCTCGCACATCCTTGCAGTACGTACTGTATCTTCATGGAAAATTTGTAAAAGTACCATGTCAAGACCGGCGGCAGCCATCATGGAAAGAAAGGCGTGCTCTGCAAGGCGCTTTTTCTCTCTGGGGGCATGACCAC
>SLIE01000333.1 GCA_007135795.1 Desulfobacterales bacterium | reverse complement strand
TTATATGGTGATATCGATGATATTGACACAGGGGAACCAATAATGGATAATCAATTGACGATTTCCGACAAAATCCTTTTATTAAGGAGTATTTCCATCTTTTCCGGCCTCAATGTGAGTGAACTCGGTGCCATTGCGACGGTTACCGAGGAGAGCGATTATCCGGAAGGCGAAACGGTTATTCAGGAGGGGGAGCCAGGTGAAGAGGTCTTTTTAATTATAGCAGGCGAAGTGGCGGTCTACAAGAAAGGTGAGCGGGACAAGGAGATCAGGCTCGACATCATGGAAAAAGGGGATTATTTTGGAGAAATGGCGCTTTTTGAAGAAATGGAGCGATCCGCGACCATTCGAACGACTAAACCATCACGCTTCCTGATACTGCACAAGCAGGAATTCGACGAACTGGTAAGGGAGTATCCGCGAATTGCCTTGCAGATCTGCACGGAACTGAGTCACCGTCTGCGCAACCTCCAGTCACGATTGACCCAGGCGGAATCGTAGATTTCCGGGAAAAACCTTCAAATGGAAAAAACAATCAATGCAGATCGCCTTTCTCATGGACAAACTGGAGGGGATTGACCCCGTCTACGAAACAACGACGGCCCTGATGTATGAATGCAATCAGCGCGGGCACACTGTTTTTTTTCTGGAACCCCATGATATTTACGTACGGGGACAGCAAATCGTGGCCCGGATGAAAAATGTAACGGTTCGCCCGGACATGCCGCTTGCGGATTACTGGCGGGAAGTTATCGTTCAGGAGCAGAAAGAGTCACTGGTATTTGAAACCATGACGGATCTGGATGTGCTTTTTCTTCGGAAAGACCCCCCGATGGACTACAGTTCGATTGAGTTTCTGGCACCCATCTCCGAGAAGGTCTTCATGATCAACAACCCCATCGGCATGGTGCTTGGTAACAGCAAGCTGTATACCCTCAATTTTCCGGATCTGATACCGGAGACCCATATTTCGAGAGATCCGGTGAGGCTTCGGAAGATAATCGATAATTTCGGCGGGGACATGGTGATAAAACCCCTCGGTCGTTTCGGCGGGGAAGGGGTCATCAAGGTCAGTACGAAAGACCCGGAAAACTTGAGTTCCCTGATCAATTACTATGTGGGGACCCACAGGCCATACCACGAACGGGAACAGATCATGGTCCAGGCATACATCAAGGCGGTCAAGGAAAAGGGGGATGTGCGGATACTCCTTTTAAATGGTGAAATCCTGGGGGCAATGTGCCGGAAACCGCCGGAGGGAAGTTTTCGGACCAACATCAAGGTGGGGGGGAAAGCTGTTCAGCACACAATTACACCGGAAGAAAAAGAGGTGTGCAGACGGATCAAGCCCCAGATAGTGGAAAATGGCCTTTATTTTGTCGGTATCGATCTCATTGATGGGAAATTGATGGAGGTCAATTGCCTCAGTCCCGGCGGAATACCGCGGATCAACATGTTAAACGGGACCCGGATCGAAACCCGGGTGATCGATTTTGCGGAACAATGTGTCGTGAAGCGCCCGGATCGCAGGAAAAACGGCAAAGCGTCGGAACGCCGTTACTGCTGATACGGGGAGATGTGAAAATCATACAGGGAGGTTTCCTTTGTTTCCTTATACAATATTCAGAAAAATTTGCCGGTTTTCGGTAATCCTCTTTTTGCTCCTGACCGTCAGCGTTGCGCTTGTTTCCTGCGGCCCCGGAGAAAAAGACGAGACCGTGTTGCGTATCGGTCTGATGGAAGAGCCCCGAACCCTCAATATCTGGCTTGCAAGCGATGCCAATTCACGGAAAGTCATCTCCCTGATCTACCAGCCGCTTTACACGTATGATCCGGATACACTGGATCTGGCGCCGTGGCTGGCGGAGTCTCTTCCGGAATATGATTCTGAAACGGAATCCTACACGGTCAGACTGCGCGAGGCAAACTGGTCGGACGGCACCCCGGTCACCGCGGATGACGTTGTGTACACGGTCGATCTAATTAAAGAATTTCAGGTGCCGCGGTATTATTCCCAGTGGGAGTTCGTGGAAAATGTGGTGGCGGTGGACGAAAGGACAGTCCGGTTTTACCTGGAAGACCCCCGGGCAATATTTCTCACCCGCACGCTTGTGAACTACATTATTCCCCGAAGCCAGTGGGAACCGATTGCCGAGGATGCCCAGAAAAAAGAAAACCCCCTGGTCGCCCTGATGAACGCCAGAATCGCCAATCCCCTGGGGAGCGGTCCTTTTGTTTTGAAACAGTGGCGGGAAGGTGCGTATATTCATCTTGAGAAAAACGAGCATTTTTTCGGCAGCGGTCTGACCATCAGTGGCCGTACACTGGGGCCTCATGTTGATTCCCTGTTGTTCAGGGTCTACGGGACTGCGGACGTTGCAGTCCTCGCCATGAAAAATGAGACGATTGATTTTCTGTGGTGGTCCATCCAGCCGGGGTATATCGATGATCTTGAAAGAGAGGAAAACGTCGAGGTTTTTTTAAGTGACCGAAGCGCCCTGTACTACTTCGGGTTCAATGTGAGACGGGAGCCATTTTCAGATGCCGCGTTCCGGCAGGCGACCCATACGCTGATCGACAAGGATTTTATTATCGACCGGGTTCTGCAGGGGTATGCATCGCGAATGGACTCGATTGTCCCGGCTGAAAACCGGTTCTGGTATGCGGATGATTTGCCGGAATACGCCCGTGGGCTGTCCAGGGAAGACCGGATCCGGAAAGCCCACGGCCTGCTTTTGGATAACGGGTATACATGGGAGCGTCCGCCGGTTTCCAGGGACGGGAACGTGGTCTCTCCTTCACGGATCATCCTGCCGGACGGCAATCCCATGAATGACTTCACCATACTAACCCCCCCTGCGGACTATGATCCCGCACGCGCCACAATCGGCGTGATCATCCAGGAGTGGCTCAAGGATGTAGGCATCCCGGCGTCGTCCCGGCCCATGTCATTCGGGGCGCTGTTGCAGCGGATAAAAGACCGTCATGATTTTGAGTCTTTTGTCATGGGGTACGGTCAGTTGGCGATGGATCCGGATTATCTCAGGAGTTTTTTTCATTCGGATAATGATCGTCCGGGGGGCTGGAACATGAGCGGTTACAACAACCCTGAATTTGACCGGCTTGCGGACGCGTCCGTATCGGCGATGGAACCACGGGATCGTCAGGCGTTGATCCGGGAAATGCAGCACGTTGTCATGACCGATGTGCCGTATATTCCCCTTTATAACCCCATGGCCATTGAGCCGGTCGGCACAAGGCATTTTAGCGGCTGGGAGCAGATGATCGATGGTATCGGCAATCTCTGGTCCATATGCATGGTGGCACCCGTCAATCAGTAGTTGCAGAACAACAGACCGGAAAGCGGGTTTATGAATTTAAAAAAACTGATCATTCGCAGAAGCATCGAGATCCTGGTGGTATTTTATATCATCATGACCGGGCTGTTCCTCCTGTTTCACATTGCCCCGGGGGATCCCGTTTCCATGATGGTCGATCTTACCATGACCCCGGAGGATGTGGAGATCCTGGTCCGGCAGCTTGGTCTCGATCAGCCGTTGTGGCTTCAGTACCTGTATTATCTCAAGAATTTTGTCACCGGGAATTTCGGGACATCGTTTCACTATGGCCGGCCGGTCATCGAGATCATTGCCGAGCGCCTTCCCGCCACCCTTCTTTTGTTTACCACCGCCACTGTTCTTGCGGCCGTTGCGGGTGTCCGGTTGGGAAAGTTGATTGCCTGGTACAAGGGAAGGTCCATCGATACCTGGGTGACCATTGTTTCCCTGGTGTGCAATACATTGTTTCTGCCATGGATTGCGTTGCTCTTTATCTGGTTTTTCGCTTACTGGGTGGGGTGGTTCCCCCTGGGGGGGATGATGTCACCCGAATTATGGATAATCCCGGGGACAGGTTTTTTTGCAAAGACAGCCGATATCCTGCATCACATGCTGCTTCCCCTCATGACGCTGTTTATCGTGAATACGGGTGCCTACCTCCTGATCATGAGGAGCAGCATGCTTGAAACACTCAGGGAAGACTATATTCTCACGGCCCGGGCCAAGGGGTTGACCGAACGGCAGGTCAGAAACGGCCATGCAGCCCCCAATGCGTCACTTCCGGTCGTGACATCCGTCGGCCTGAGCCTGGCGTTTTCCGTCAATGGCGGCGCC
>SLIE01000159.1 GCA_007135795.1 Desulfobacterales bacterium | reverse complement strand
TGTCAATACACTCCGGGTTCCAGTCAATGATACCGCTACCGCTCGCCCTGAAATCCTCCGGACGATTATACCTGCGAAATGCGAACCCGCGATTCCCGATTATGGTTATGCGGGTATCAAACTCATTATCGGGAAGATATTCCTGTGCATATAGATACCCCGATTGCAGCCCCTCGGGGAAAGAACGCCCGAGGAGCAACCTGACCGGAAGCAACCGGCGCGTTCCGAGAGAATTTTTAATGATGCACCTCAAAGCGGAAACGGGCTTGCGAACAGAGACCTCGCCCTTATTGAATAATTCTTCCGTAGAGTTTACACCACTGTGAAATAACTGCTCAACGATTTTAAGGGCGCGTTGTCGAGAATCAATAAGAGCGACATTCTGAGACTGGATTCCTGCTTTCAACTTAACCACGAAAGGGTAAACCGTGCTTTTGCAAAAATTAACAGCAGCGTCTTCGTCCCAGAAGACATGCGTCTCCGGAATTGGGAAACCACTCAACTTTAAGATATAGTATTGAGAAATCTTGTCCTCGAAATGCCACATGGTTTTCATCGAAGGGAAAACCGGAATGTTGACCCCATGTTCAACAGCTTGAATGATACGCCTGGCGCTTTCAATTTCATACGGAGAAAAAGCGAAGCGCCACATAAAGGCAGAGCACCCGGGAATTTCATCCAAAAGTGCAGCATCTCTTCCATGCAGGAGTTTCGTTGCTATCCCGTTTTGTTCGGCTAAATGAATCCATCGTTGGGAGAAGGATTGCAACTCTCCATTCCGATGACGTACCTGATCATGATGGATGCCGATGAGAGTTTTCACAGCCGGGTTGAGACTCCCGTTTTAAAAATTCTTCAGACCGTAAAAGGCGTGACCGAGCGACGCGTTTTTCACAATAACAATCAAAGAAACCGCAGGATCTTCGACGTGATAAGCTTGAGTGCATGCTGATAATGCTCCCCGTATAACATCGCTGCGACGGCATGCCTGATGGGTAAGAAGAAATAATCTCCTGCAGCTGCATCCTCCGCCACCAGAAGATGAGCGTTGGATAATATTTTTCGTCTTTCTTTTGCCGTTAATTTATCCCTGTAGTACCAAACAGTTTTTTTAATAATCGGAAGATAGGTTTTTCCGGTCACATTACGCATTTCACTACTTATATTTATTTCATGAACCATGTAATTGACCAGTGGTTCATTGAGATATCCGATTCTTCCTAAACGGGGCAGGCGCCACCACAAATCCCGATCCTGACTCTTTTGAAGTGTCAGGTCAAACAAACCGGCCAGTATCAGTACTTCCTTTTTAACCAGGAAACAAGAAGTTGTGATATAACACCGGTAAAGCATCTGAAACAGTTAGTTGGAAGAATTCAGATTATAGTTCCCGCTATATTCATCTCTGGGAGTACCATTTTTCGATATTTGCTCGTGTTTACAGCCGACCCCGATGAAGCCGGGATTCCTGTCGAGAAAATCAACCTGTTTTTCCAGCTTTTCAGGTCTCCATGAATCATCAGAGTCCAGGAAAGCAATCAACTCCCCGCGTGACAGAAAAATGGCCTTGTTTCGTGCTGCGGATACGCCTAAATTATCTGATAACACTTCTACTCTGACCGGCAGTTCTGATATGGCCTGAATAGACCTGACGATTTCAACGGTATTATCTGTTGATCGATCATCACAAACGATAATTTCCAAATCCCGATAAGTCTGTTGTAAAACGGATTGAATCGCAGCCTCGATGTGATCGCTGCGGTTATAAGTTGGAATAACGACACTCACCCGTGGCATTATTTATCCCTCATCGGCAATTATCACCCGTGCCGAATTTTCCTTTTGCGCTTTGAATACTTACAAAGTCTTTCGCTATCCTTATTAAAGATCATAATTTATTTGGAAGTTACCAGCCCGACACTGAATTTTCCAACCCGTTGGTTGAAAATTATCCTGACTTCCCCATGCTGGCCATATTCCTGAATTGTGAAGAAGAAACAAAAAGTTCATCATAACTCCCGCAATCTACAACCTGGCCTTTGTCCATGACATAGATGAGGTCACAGTCTTTCAAGGTCGTCAGACGATGCGCAATGGTAATAATCGTTTTTTGACCAGAAAGATGCCGTATTGCCTGGATTACAGCTTCTTCCGTAATGCCATCGAGTGCGCTGGTCGCCTCATCCATGATCAGCACATCGGGGTCATGGTAAAGCGCACGGGCAATACCGATCCGCTGGCGTTGCCCACCGCTCAATCGTATTCCGCGCTCTCCTATAATTGTTGAATAGCCAGTCGGCAATTCATTGATCACAAACTCATGCAGGCTGGCGAGTTTTGCAGCACGCTCGACAGAAGCCATATCAATATCTTCAGGTGGAACACCCAGTGCAATGTTGCAGGCAAGAGAATCATCGCTCAGAAAAATTGACTGGGGAACATAACCAATATTATTCTGCCATGCGGGCAGATTGTTTTGCGACAACAATTGGTTGTCAATGTAAATTGATCCTTGCCGGGGCATGATCAATCCAAGCAAAATGTCAACAAGCGTTGTTTTTCCAGCACCTGTGGCACCGACTAAACCGATATTGGCATTTTTATTAATCGTCAGGTTCAAATCCCGGATAACAGGCACCTCGGTTCCCGGATAAGCAAAAGTGACGGATGTGAGTTTTATCTTCCCCTGGAATGGAAGTACCGGGATCTTCTCTTTTTGCCAGGTCACAGGCACGTTCATAAAATCCGAAAGATCCCGATGAAGGCCATCCAGAACCGCCATATTGAAACGAAGCTGGGAGACCGAGGTGAAAATTGCCTGCAACGCCGGCATCAACCGATATCCGGCAAAAGCATAAAGGGCCATAACAGGAAGGGCGTGGCCAATGCTTTGACGTAACATCAAAAAATAAAGGGCAATGATTACAATACCCCCAAAGGCAAGAACCTCCATAATATGAATGGGAAGCGTCCGGATAATACCACTCTTGATATTATTGACTTCCATTTTGTAAGCATGTCGTGAAAAATGATCGAAAAAATATTTTTCACGGTTAAGAACTTTCAACTCTTTCACACCGCCAAAGGCTTCGCTGGCTGCTTTGTATCGCTGGGCATTGGATTCATATCTTTCTTCACCCAGGCGCGCAAGTTTTCGCTGTACAATGACATATATCAATACATACGCACCACCCAGGGTTAAGACAATTGTGAAAGCAAGCAAAGGGTCAACAAAAAACAAAAGGGCTGCAATAAAAAGAATTAGCACTGCTTTAGATAAAATTTGAGTACACGGCTGTAACACATTATGCGCAAACTGGTTAACTTCACTAAGGATATTCCTGCCCAACACCGCCGTATTCTGGTTCAGGAAAAAAATGTAAGGCTGGCTCAGATATTTAAATAAGAGACGCTGCGATAATTTGTAGAGCCGGAAATGAAAAAAGCGCAATTGCAAAAACAGGGCTAATGATTTGAAAACGTTACTTAATACAATAACAATGAAAACAAGAACCCCCAAAAGAATAAGAAAACTGTTTACCGAGTCTAAACCGAGAAAATCATATGCCCAACTAAGATAGCGATTGGTTTGAACCACTTCCGGGTTTGTAACCACAGCCATAAACGGCATCACCGAGGCAATCCCGATAACCTCGATAATTGCAACCACAAAAACTGCCAATACCAGCCACAAGAATTGTTTCCGCTCGTTCCTGTCTAAAAGAGAAAAAATTTTTTTAATCACGTCAATCATAAAGTATTTTCTATCTTTGAGGTTTAGGGAAACGCTTTTTTCACACTATTGCTGCCGCAGCAGGAAGCGGCTGAGCAACTGCATCTTCCACATTTCCCAGAATTGTCGCCAGTTGTGCGGCCTGAACGCGTCGCTCAAAGCGAGATGCATCACACACATAAGACATGCCGCCATGTAAATAATCATCATACAGACGATGAAGGGCAACACTCATCCCCTGAATATCCCACGGTTCAACACAAATCCCGGAATGCGTTTCCTCGACAAGCGATGCCGTTGCCCCGGGGTCAGCGATGACAAGGATCGGTCGTTTTGTCGCCATGTACTCATATGTCTTTGCCGGAATCTGATACGGCTGATCCGGGGCCAGAAGCAAAAGCAGATCAGAATTGCACATAAAATTCAACGCCCGGGCATAATCCACCGT
>SLIE01000185.1 GCA_007135795.1 Desulfobacterales bacterium | reverse complement strand
TCCGATGGTATCGTAGTAAGGGGTGCGAAGGCCAGTATCTCCGGGGCGGCCATCGCTGAAGAGATCGTGGTTGTACCTTGTACCTCATTGGGGGCTGACGACCAGCACTATGCTGTTTGCTTTTCCGTGCCGAGCAATGCACCAGGGTTACTGCATATTGCAGAGGCGCCCGCTCCAAATATGCGGCGGCTTGTTGGAAAAGAAATGGATTATGGCAACGCCCGTTACGGCGTCCATGGTTCAACCCACGTTATCTTCGATGATGTTTTCATACCAAAGGAGCGCGTTTTCATGTGCGGGGAATATGACTACGCTGCGGACCTTGTTAACTGTTTTGCCGGACTTCAACGTCTGAATACAACAAGTTGTAAAGCCGGGCATCGGGACCTGCTCATCGGAGCCGCTGCGGTTGCCGCTGATTACAACGGAGTCGCTAATGCACGGCATATCCGGGAAAAACTGGCGGACCTGCATGACCACAGCGAGACAGCTTTCGGTTGTGCCCTCGCTTCGATATATACTGGAGAAAAAACCGCTTCTGGTGTCTTCACCCCCAATTCGTTGTATGTAAACATCGCAAAGCACAAGGGCGTCGAGGCGATCTGGAAAGGCACCTACACGGCTGCCGATATTGCTGGCGGGCTGGTTTGCACCCTGCCAACCGCCGAGGACCTGGCAAATAAAACCATCGGAAATGTGATTGATAAATATTTTAAAGGAAAACAAGGCACATCAACGGAAAACCGGATTCGGATACTGCGCCTGGTAGAATATCTTACCGGCCAGGGTTCGGTTGTACCCATAGAATCAACTCACGGCGCAGGCTCTCCACAGGCACAGAAAATGACCATTCAACAGGACCTTGCAAAAAAAATCGAAAAGTTTAAAAAAGACGCAAAAATGATGGCGGGCATCAAAGGCGACGACGTCATATAGTAAATGTCTTGGTTGCCCGTCACATAAATTAAGGCGTATCATCACAAGACTCCCCGATGAGATCCGCCAGCAAGTGTTTGGCCTCCCCGGATAAGTGTTGTTCATTTCTCACGGGTCTACAATCCTTACCAGAGATTTCCAGCCGCGATGTTGGTTTCAGAATCCTCATAACCTGCAGGGCCAGTTTGAGTTTGCTGCGTTCCTTGCGGGCTCTTTGCAACTTTTCAAGTCAGGATAAGATGCTGTTCGGGAACAGCGGTCGAAAAAAAAGAAACGCCGGGTTCCCCGTGGTGGGAGAACCCGGCGTGGTGAGCAGGATCAACGCCGATTGGCATATAGAAAAACTCAAGACAACGGATACAATTCATCCATCATAATCTCAACTGCGTCATCTGCGTTTACACCATCATAGAAAACTGCCATCAACGCGGGAGTTTCAAACCGTCCATGAGTGCGAATTTTTGTCGGTTGATAACTGGGATTGCATTTTATCGGGGGTGGACAGGGTGATGCAATATTTTGGCAATGTGCATGACGGGGTGGGTTTTCGCTGCGAGGCATAATAGCTGCATGGTGCAATAACAAATAAAAAGCTTCAAGAAAAAAGAAAGCTTTACCGGATCGTCTGTAACTCTTCGGTCAGGCTCATATACTACTTGCTTGGTGGCTATCTTAGACGGACAGACTACTTGCTACTTGCATCAGGTGCACAAAAATTTGCATATCCTCCGCTGAAATGATAATATGGGCAAAAATTCAGGTGTGTTGCTTTGGATGCCGGTGAAAAAATGACATTGACTTGCCGGTTTTTGATGCCTTTTAGCAAACACCCTATCACCGGAATCAATGCTGATATACCCACGAATTGCAGGGGCTGGTGTTCGAACAAACCATCAACATATCAATGATGTGCTCCGCTTCAAAAAGCTTTTCCGGGCAATTGACGGCGTACACGAATAACAAGCGCAAAGAGGCCGCCACATGAGCGCGATGCATCGTAGTGCCTTCATAATTTATGATGACGCGGATAAGCCCGTGGAGGTCCGGATTGATCCTGATCATGGAACCGTCTGGCTTTCTTTAAATCAACTTGCCGAGGTTTTCGGGCGCGACAAATCCGTTATATCTCGTCATTTGAAAAATATATTTAATACCAAGGAGTCGGATCACAATTCAGTTGTTGCAAAAATTGCAACAATTGCCGTTGACGGCAAAACTTACCAGGTGGAATACTTTAATCTCGATACTGGAAAGGCACTAATTAACACACCGACCGGCAAACAGTTTCAAAGCAAAATAATACAAAGCGGCTGCGCGCTACACCCGGAATGCGTACAGAAAAAAAACTTAAGGAGGAAAAGTCCGTGACGGAATACAATGGCGCGATGATGCAGTGCTTTCACTGGTATACTTTAGCCGATGGGTATCTGTGGAAAACCCTTGCCGAAAAGACTTCCGAGCTTGCAAAGGCCGGCATTACGGCGCTGTGGCTGCCCCCGGCGTGCAAGGCTGACGGTGGGAAGGATGATGTCGGATACGGCGTATACGATTTGTTTGACTTGGGAGAGTTCGACCAGAAAGGTACGGTTCGGACGAAGTATGGAACTCGCGAGGAGTATGTCAGGGTCATCCAGGTCGCCCATGAAGTCGGTATGCAGGTATACGCGGATATCGTTTTTAACCACAAGCTGGGAGCAGATCACCAGGAAGAATTTCAGGCAACTCCCTATAATCCGGAAAACCGCCATGAGCCCACCGGCGAGATGCAGACCATCAAAGCATGGACAAACTTTACCTTTCCGGGACGGAACAAACAATACTCGGAACTGGAATGGCACTGGTGGCACTTCAATGCCGTGGACTATAACGCTCTGGATGAAGAAACGGACACCATCTATCTCTTTGAAGGAAAACAGTTCGACGATTCCGTGGATTTGGAAAAAGGCAACTTCGACTATCTTATGGGCTGCAATCTGGATATCAATAACCCAGACGTGCAAAAAGAGCTCATCTACTGGGGGGAGTGGCTTTTGGAAACCACCGGCATAGACGGATTCCGCTTTGACGCGGTAAAGCACGTGAAATCTGAATTCTTCCTGGATTGGCTCCGGCATATGCGCAAGCAGAGCGGCCGGGATTTGTTTGCCGTGGGCGAATACTGGTCCGGTGAAAGCGAGGCCTTGCATCATTTTCTGGAGGTGACCGATGGGAATATGATGCTTTTCGACGTCACCCTGCACTACAATTTTGCAGCAGCAGGAAAAAAAGAGAAAAACTTTGACCTGCAGACTATTTTTGACGGGTCGCTCGTATCCACGCATCCGGATCTTGCGGTCACGCTGGTGAGTAACCACGACTCCCAGCCCCTCCAATCCCTTGAGTCCGTGGTGGAGGCGTGGTTCAAACCCCTGGCCTATTCGCTGATCCTGCTGAGAAAGGACGGATACCCATGTGTCTTTTGTGCGGATTACTACGGGGCTCACTACACGGACTCAGGAAACGACGGCAAGGAGCACGAAATCTGGATGGCCAGTCACCAATGGTTGATCGATCAATTCCTTGCCGCCAGGAGAAACCATGCTTACGGGGATCAATACGACTATTTTGATCACCCGAACTGCATCGGGTGGACCCGGCGGGGCAATCCGGAGCATCCGGGAGGTATGGCCGTGGTGCTGAGCAATTCCGAAGACGGCAGTAAGCGCATGGAAACCGGCTCACCCGATACAACGTATACGGACCTGACCGAACATGATTCCGGGTCCGTAACCACGGACGAATCCGGCTGGGGTGAATTCCGCTGCAAGTCTCGCTCCGTTTCAGTATGGGTTTCTGGAAAGTCGGGCACCTTGTGAAGGTTCAGATCATCCCTTGTCTATGGTATTCAAGGGACTTGAGTCCGGGAAAATGCCGGCAATAATAGTAACCAATACCGGTGATCTGGATATTGACGATACCATGGGAGGATTTTCCCTTCTCGACAGTGATGGAAAGGTTCTTTTTTCCACCGGCTATACCTCCATGGTGACAGGAAGTGTCTGGCTGGCTTCGGGGCAGTTAATGCATCTTGGCCTCTACATTACTGAAGCCGCACAAGATCGCAATCCTTACATAATGCGGCTATGGACTGGCAGGAATGCGGAATTTGACATCCGAGGATTGCCAGATCAATGGTTCTCTTTTACGGGACGGCTGTTTTTTTTTGACTGCTCCTTTAATGGGTGACTCCGATTTCCTGGTCCTTTTT
>SLIE01000227.1 GCA_007135795.1 Desulfobacterales bacterium | reverse complement strand
TTCGGCACAATCGATATCTCCGATCAATAATTTATTGTTTTAAACAAGGTCATAATTATTTGCAGTAAGCGAAAATATTCCATGAATCCTTAGATGATACTATCATAATATTGAAAACATTCATCCGAATATTCCATGCTCAAAGACCATAACTGGTATATGCGGTTATAAGACATATGGTGCTCCTGAACATACTTAAGTGGATAGACGAGTACAGGGAATTTTTGCCGAGGATAATGTTTTGCCATTAAGGAAAGCGCATTGTGCAATATATCAGGGTGCAGATCATCTTTTTCTAGTATAAAAAGACTTATACAATTTGTAAGGTCTGAGAGATTCAGTGCAATATCAGAAATATTAGCCATAATAATGGCTTTGGTGCAATTCTTTTTCTTTAAGGCATACATTCTCCGCTCACGGATTAAACCATGCTTCTGATATTGACACGCCAGGTCCTTTCGCTCATCCATTCCATTATCTGGAAGCAAATCCAATGCATTGAGCATAAGGCCTCCTGAAACATTTTCATAATAACTTTGGAGCATCAGGAGATCGTTGCGATCGGGTTTTTCGAGATGCCATGGTGGTGAAAGAATAGCTTCTTGTTGGTTTGCGCGGAAATGAATGTAGGCAAAATCGTCTAGTGAACTTACTTTCGGATTTTGGACCTTATTCGAGATGCCACTGAAAAAATGATTCGGGAAACGCATTTCCGGACGGAAATAACACAGCAGATAATCCATATTACTTGAAATGAGCCGATGTGAATCTAACGTAAAATTAACTGCCTGGTTCAGCATTTGGATGCCTGCGCCAATGTGCCGGGATGATCGGGCTGCGAGATGCTGAATCAGCCATGACTTTTCATAAAAACGAAGCATTCCCAGGTGCGCCAGGATCTCATTTTTTTTCTGCCATGTAAAATGTCTCGAAATGCTGGATTGTTGAGAATAAAGCGTGTTGTATGTTTTTTTGATTTGTTCGGTGCATCCCTGAAGGAAAGCATATTTTTTGGGGTAGATAAACCCGGTTTCGAAGAAAAATTCCCATAGTTTATCGCTATCCACTTTTTTACAAACATAGATGTTCTTGTTTTCAGAATTATGTAGCATGGAAAGCAGCTTGATGTGGTCGTTTGGATCAACATCTAGAAACGTGATACCGCATTTGGAAAGGAGTCTACCATTTTTATTCGTAAAAGACTGGCGGTAGAGGACCTGGACCTGGCAGACAAAAGAAAAACTATTGGCAAAATTAATGATCAAGGATGGTATTATAAGACCGGGAATCAGTACCGAGTTTTCTCCGTCATCTTCAACACTGAGCCCGGAGCCGGAGATGTCCAAGACTTTAAGGTTTGCCATGTCGCCCGTAATGGGATGATTAAATTGGATATCCGGAGAAGGTGTAAGGATAATACGCTTGCTGCGATGCACCCGGGGGGCGAATCGTTGAATGCCTTGCTTTAAAGGTGTGAGGATAATCTCTTGACGACGTGCATTATCACTGCGTTTCGTAATCCTGCACTCACCGGTATAAACAGAGCCCTCCCCGGACATCACAATCACGTTAACCCTGTAGCGCGCATTAATCCAGTGAAAAGGGGTTTCCTTGTTGTTATCAAGTTCAACGCGGAAAGCGGATGTGCTGAAATCCATAAGTATACCGGAAAAAATAATACCGCTTTGGATCAGCTTTATCTCAAGGGGTTTGCACGCATAACGGGTCACTTTGCGATTTGTATGCTCGGTGGAATTTTCAGGGAGCGCCAGGCAAATTCCCCTGTGGTTAAGCGCCCGGATCGTAGCGGGCACACTAATTACTTGTTCATTTGTGATAAGCTCAATTTGCTTGAACCGATATGATTCAAGTATATCGCTGGGGGGAGTATCATTTTGCCATAGACAGACCACATATTTGTTGAAGCAAATCTGAGGCCGCACACGGAAATTGGTGATACGATGGTTATAGGCGTTTTCAAACTGAATCTGTATGGTATTATTTGTAAAATGAAGGTGATTTAATTTGCTCACCAGTCTTTTTCTGGAAACCGTGTTTTCTTTTCTGGTAAGGGTAAGAATGTCTGCATCATCAGATTTTTCAGCAACAGGATCGTTATCGGCAGCTTTTCCGATACGGATAACCCTCTTGCCGGAATTTTCCGCAATTGCTCCTGAATCTTTTTTTTGGGATTTTCTGGACCTTTTCGCTATTTCTGGTATGTAGTCCATATGTAAAGAAAATCTTTTTTAAGGGTGTAATTTAGTTTTCTTTATAAATAATCTAATTTCAGCCCACTGTCAAGCAAATTTTATTATAAGGTAGTGTTTTGCTTAAAAAACCTATACGAAGTGATTTGATTATCAAGTGGTTATATTTAATTGTGTTGGCGCCTTGATTGATTTGATGCTACAGCCCCGATAATACTAATGACATCAAATAATCGTGAATTTTTGATGCAATTTTAAAATATTTACGATCAAGACGTGAAAATTCATTCCCGGGGGTGGCGCGCAAGGCAAAAATTTACATGAAATTCTGAGAGATTGCGTGTCACAAGATATTGGCCTCATTACGAAGTCATCAATACTATATTGTTTGAATGCAATAAATTCCGAACATGCACTTTAAATTCGATTCCGGAGCAGAAATGCAGATTGTCACGACACATAAAAGTACTGATTTTGATGGTCTGGCCTCACTGATCGCCGCCACTCTTATTTATCCCGATGCCGTGCCTGTTTTACCAAAAACTTACAACCCTAACGTCAAAGCCTTTTTATCGATTCACAAGGACTTGTTCAATCTTGCCAAAGTTGAAGACATAGATTTAAATAACGTAACAGGCCTTATCGTAGTCGACACCAATCAATGGGCACGTCTCGATCGAATGACCGCCTTGAAAGAGAACAGGGCACTGGAAGTGATCCTATGGGATCACCATGAAGGTAATGAATGCGATCTTTCGCCCACCTGGCAGTGTCATGAGCCGATCGGTGCCAACATAACCCTGATGCTGAGATTGATTATGGAAAGATCTATTCCGATTTCTTCAATTCAGGCGACGCTGTTTTTGTGTGGTCTTTATGAGGATACGGGGAACTTGACGTTTCCCTCGACCACTGCGGAAGATGCCCGGGCAGCAGCATTCCTGTTAGAAAATGATGCAGATCTCGGTATCTTGAAAACAATCCTGCAACCCGCTTATGGCCAGAAACAAAAAGAAATTCTTTTTGAAATGCTTAAAACAGCCGATCGGGAAGTTATCAATAACTGGAAAACCAGCATAAATATTACCGAAATAAGCGGTCATGTGAATAATTTGTCCGTCGTTGTACATATGTACCGGGACATCCTCAATGTGGATGTGGCATTTGGCATTTTTGTGCATCCGGAAAATAATAAATGTATCATTATCGGGAGAAGTGGTACGCCTGATGTGAACATTGGCTCCGTAATGAGAAGCATGGGAGGCGGAGGGCATCCCGGCGCCGGTTCCGCAATGTTGAAAGACGTCAACCCCCAGGCATTGAAGGACTGGATAAGCGAACTTCTCAAGGGTAACCAGGAAAGCTCGATCAGCATATTCGACCTGATGTCCTACCCGGTCAATTCAATAACCTCGGACACCCTAATGTCAGAGGTTATTGAAATACTTGAGGAAAAAGGTTGCACCGGGCTTCCTGTAATTGATAACGAAGAGCTGGTGGGTGTAATTTCGAGGAGGGACTTCAGAAAAATTAAAAATGAAGCCAAGTTGAAATCCCCGGTAAAAGCTTTTATGAGTACCCGACTCATAACCATCACACCGGACAGAAGCCCGATGCACGCAGCCAGGCTTATGGTAAAGTATGATGTGGGGCGTCTGCCGGTAATAGAAGACGGAAAAGTTATCGGGATCGTTTCAAGAACCGATGCAATGCGGTTTTTTTACGATACAATCCCGGAATGATCTGTTCCACTGTTGCTATGTGATAAAAGAATAAGTGAACAGCTCAACGGCGTCCGGGCGAAACACCTGTCTTTTCATGCTTCCCGCTCATTTTTGTAAATGAACACAGTATCCGGGATAAGATACCCCGCAGGCAATGTTCTTCCAGAGAACACAATTTCTTCCTGGTTTCATTTCGGGCACAGTTTGTGCCGATGCGGACCTGGACTGCTTATGGCTCTATATGTTTTTTAACATT
>SLIE01000105.1 GCA_007135795.1 Desulfobacterales bacterium | reverse complement strand
TTCTTGCAGGATCTTCTTGGTTCAACGACACGTAAGGTTCTTCGAAAATCAAAAATTCCGGTGATGGTGGTTCGCTTGGATGGCTAACGGCAATTTTGGAAAGACTGCTTTAGCGGGTTGGGTTAAAAAGCGATGATCAGCCCTGTGTTATGTGATTTATCGCCAGCATTATACAAAGACTGGTGTTGATGATTTCGGAATGCTTTGATCTGAGCCATCGTTGCTTTCCACACACTTCATTTTCATGAAAGAGGTTTATCTACTGTCATGGTAAAAAATAGCCCTTATTCTGTTATGTCCGCTGAAGAAGCCGCTGGTTTTGTAAAACACGGCGACACTCTTGCTTTCAGTGGTTTTTCACCAGCTGGTTCCGCCAAGGTTGTGCCAACGGCCCTGGCTGAGTACGTGCAAGAAATACACGGGAGAGGCAAGCCGTTTAAATTGCGGGTGCTGACCGGAGCCTCCAGCGGGTGCAGTATTGATCATTTGCTGGCACAGGCCGGGGCTATTGAATGGCGTGCACCATACCAGGCCGAAACCTTTTTGCGGCACCAGATAAATAATGAAAAAGTGGAATATGTTGATATGCATCTTTCTCATTTGCCACAGGCTGTCTCTTTCGGCTTTTTCGGCAAGATTGACCTGGCCGTGATTGAAGCCACGGAGATTACTCCTGACGGCCGGGTTTATCTGACCTCTTCCATCGGGGCTTCGCCTACCTATCTCAAATATGCGGACAAGGTCATCATTGAGTTGAACCGCAGTCAATCGCCGCGATTGCGCGAATTTGCAGATATCGTGATGATGCCCTCACCGCCCAACCGCAGCCCGGTGCCTATTTTTGAGCCATGCAGTCGCATTGGCTGGCCGTATGCCACTGTTGACCCGCAAAAAGTGATCGCCGTGGTTGAAAGTAACGAGCCGGACTATGTGGCGGATTTCAGCCCGCCGGATGCCATCAGTCGAAAAATTGCCGATCACGTGGTCCGTTTTCTGTTCAAGGAAAAACAGGCCAACCGAATACCACCTGGTTTTCTACCCATGCAGGCAGGCGTCGGCAATATTGCCAACGGGGTCCTGGCTGTGTTGGGCGAGGATACAGATATTCCGTCCTTTACCATGTATTCCGAGGTGTTTCAGGATGCCATGGTAGATCTGATGCTTGCAGGCAAACTTACCGGTGCCAGTGCCACCTCTCTTACGGTTTCAAGTAAGCGCATGCAGGCTATTTATGATGATTTTGATTTTTTTGCGTCGCGCATTGTGCTGCGCCCTCAGGAAATTTCCAATCACCCCGGGGTGATTCGTCGTCTGGGGGTTATCGCCATGAACACTGTAATTGAAGCCGATATATACGGCAACGCCAACTCATCTCACATTTGCGGCATGGATGTCATGAACGGGGTTGGTGGTAGCGGTGATTTTACCCGCAATAGTTATCTGTCAATTTTAATGACCCCTTCAATCGCCAAAAATGGTCGTATTTCAGCCATTGTCCCAATGTGTCCGCATATCGACAATAATGAGCACTCTGTGCAGGTTATCGTTACCGAACAAGGGCTTGCGGATTTAAGAGGACTTGGGCCGGCTCAGCGTGCCCGGGAAATGATTAACCAGTGCGCGCATCCTATGTATCGGGAGTATCTGGAGCGTTACGTAATTGAGTCGCGGGGTGGTCACATTCGTCACGACCTGGCTCGTTGCTTTGAATTGCACCGCAACCTCATGGAATACGGGAGCATGCTGCCGGAAACAGCAATCGGGTAGCTGCGAATACCGGTAAATTTAGTGCTCCTGCTTACATGTTACGCATTCATAAGAGCTGAAGGGGTTGTACTGCTTGCCATGGTTTTCAGTCTTGTAATAATAAAAGGGCCATGGGCAATCCGGTGGTTCTTGTCGTCAGGAGGGTACGTTCATAGCGGGTGTATCCGGAAGGCATCCTGAACGGGGTTGAGAGGCATAAGGTGTTGTCATTTCTCCTTTCTGCTCGATTCGTGCACCGGACCGGATGCCGATTTTTTGTCTCGATCTTAACTATAAATGGAAGGTTTTCCATGAGCTTCTCAAGGATTGGGCAAGGCAGGCAATACGGGCATGATCCGTTTGGTACCTTGATCATCGGGGTTGGCGACAGGCAGCGGCGAGATGATGGCATTGGTCCTTTTATTGTCGAGAGGCTGGAGAAGATACTCCACATAGCGGAAACATTTCGGTTCCTGACAGTACCCCGTCTCACGCTTCAAATCGCGGACGAAATACATTCGGCGGGCGTGCTTATCTTTTTTGGTTCAACTGTAGAAATATTGAAAGAGGGATGGCGGTGCGCCCCCCTCGTTCCGGAAAAAGTTTGTCCGGATTTTCAAACGCGCCATCTGAGCCCGGCTCTGTTACTGGGTGTTTTCCAATCATTGCACCATAGAAATCCGCCGGCCTGGATGGTCTCAGTTCAGGGGAATAACTTCGGGTTTGGTGATGAAATAACGCCTGTCGCTCGGAAAAGAGTGGAAAAGGCTTTTTCGAATATTGTTGAAACTGTCTTGCGCGTCCATGAAGGCGTGTAAATAATGAATTACAAATGAGCTATATTGTTTAAGATATCTTGTTTAACCTTCGGACGTGATTAAATGACCTGTGTACGTTGCCATCACTTCTTCCGCCGTCACATGATATGCTGTCCTCAAATGAGGCATTGAGCTGGTCGATTGCATCGAGATAAGCCCTGTACTGCCCGAGGTAAAATGCCAGCGGTCTTGAAAAATTACGACCGGTGATGCCGTCGATAAACATCTGGCTGATTTCGTGTTCCATATCAAGAATTTTCTGGGCCCGGATCAGTACGCAGCGTTCCTCCGGCGGCATCTCCGCCAGCAGATTGTGAAACGCCGTCCGTGCCCGCGGCTGGTACATCCAGAAATACATAAGGTCCAAGGCATTGATTATCATGATACGAATCAGATCCTTCGATGGCGGGTCCGATGATTCGAACCACTGTTTCGGCCTGTCGATCATCGCATAGACATTGTCTTCCGGAAATTGCATTTCAAGTTTCGCATAAACGTCTGAAAACTGATCAAGCCGGTGCTTGTAATCTTTTTTCCGATCCTGGATGTTTCTGGTCCGGTCGACCCCGCCTTCGATGAAACCGGCAACCAGGTCGGAAGAGAACTTCGAAATCACTGCCGCCCAACTTTGTAGTACCATGCCAACGCCCGTCACCCCGGCAAAGGTCATCAAAGAACCCAAAAGCCCACTCAGCCCGAAAGCAATGGGTATGGACAGAGCGCTTCTGAAAAAATTTGCGTATGCAGTCTCTTTTGGAAGACCCCGGAGGAGATTGTGGCTGGTCAGGTATATGCCGTTGATTAGTGCCATGACCGAATATAATGCAAGTGGTGATGTTTCGGCCGTCACGGCAAGCCCTTGGTGTAGAATGACCGTTTTGAGGAGATAGTCAAGCAAAGGAACGGAAAAGCCGGTAAACATAAGCGAATCGGCCAGTCGATCCCAATTGATGAAATCGTTCCATTTCAGCGGAGATGAGCGACGCATGCCGCCACCCGCCACAACCGCTTGTATGATGTTCCTGAGGCCGGTGATGCCAAACCATATGAATGCCCCGAAAAACATCAACAACCACCAGTCATGGGATAGGAGAAACGTCAAAAATGCAGGTGTGAATCCCGCCAGGACTTTTAGAATGTTTCTCCAGTAGCTTTGCAGATATCGCCATGGATAGTTTACTCTTTGTGGCTTTTCAACGGGTGGATCCAGAAAGAGGCCGTTCGAGGGGTCTTTTTTGACCCCGCCAAGGGTTATGATATTACCCTTGTCCACCATGCGGATGGAACCAACCCTGGCAACCCATTCTTTATGACAAGGAAGCCCGATATGCCGAAAGCAGGGTATTAACCGCAACCCCTGCAGCAGAAATGACAGAGGGCCTTTTTTACTGTTGCTTGATACCCAGGTTTTCCGAAATGAAACTTCCACGTGAAACGGTATAATCAGACGGGGCATTTCACGATCGGATAAAACCTGTTTTCTTGCCCGCCAGGGCAATGAGTCCAGAACCGCAAGCCCCATGCCGTAAAGCCTGGGCGAATATCCTGTTGAATCACTGCCGATACGCCCTTTTATCATTTTGTTCTTGTACATGTTTTTCAGTGATTCGATATCCGCAAGAATTCTTTT
>SLIE01000349.1 GCA_007135795.1 Desulfobacterales bacterium | reverse complement strand
TATCTCCTGTTACTATTATAGCAATCTTTCTATCGGAATTATCCTTATCCCTTTTTGATCATTTTAATCGATCATTTCCGGATGATTTCTGTGAAAATGATTTTGCAATATTAAAAAAGGCCGCCCGGGATATATCCAGGCGGCCTTTCTTAAACATAAAGTATCGCTAACTACTTCTTTTTCTTTGTCTCTTTTACAGCTTCCGTTTCAACGGCATCACTTTCGCATATTGATTTCGGATCCGCCATCAACTTAAGGATCTCGTAACGTTTGTTTATTTCTACTTCAATCTGGGAGCGGAGCTTTTTCGATTCTTCCGAATTGATTTTTTCAAGCACGGCAAACCTGTTCTCATTGGACAAAAACTCCTGAATGGTGCCGTCGGGTGCTTTTGATTCCAGGACGAACGGGTTCTTCCCTTCATTTTCCAAAAGCGGGTTGAACCTGTAAAGTGGCCAGTAGCCGGATGCCACAGCAAGCTTCTCTTCAGTCTGGGTTTTACCCATACCGGCGCGCAACCCTTGGTTTATACAAGGGGCATAGCAGAGAATCAATGAGGGTCCGGGGTATTTTTCCGCCTCCAAAAATGCTTTCATCAACTGTTGCTTACTTGCACCCATGGATACAGATGCCACGTATACATACCCGTATGTCATGGCAATCCGGCCCAGGTCTTTCTTGCCAACCTTTTTACCGGATGCTGCGAATTTGGCTACGGCACCCGTTGGCGTCGCTTTTGAAGACTGCCCACCGGTATTTGAATAAACCTCCGTATCCATCACCAGGATATTGATATCTTCGCCGGATGCGATAACATGATCAAGACCACCGAAGCCGATATCGTAAGCCCAGCCATCACCGCCGAATGCCCACACAGACTTCTTCACGAAAGTGTCCGCCATGTCATAGATCGTCTCCAAAAGCGGATCAAGCTCCCTGGATGCAAGCAAAAGTTCCATTTTCTGCCCATACACCTTGGACAGATCCCCGTTATCCTTGTTATCCAGCCAGTCCTCCATGGCGTCTTTCAATTCTTCGTCAAGTTCCGTTTTAAGTGCTTCGGAAACAAGATCCGCCAGTTTGTTTCTTCGCTGTCCATACGCAAGCATAATGCCGTATCCGAACTCGGCGCAATCTTCGAACAAGGAATTCCCCCATGCAGGACCATAGCCGTTTTCATCCTGGCAATAGGGTGTGGAAGGTGCCGATGCGCCCCATATGGAAGAGCAACCCGTGGCATTCGCGATAATCATCCGATCGCCGTATAACTGTGTCAGCAGTTTAACATAAGGCGTTTCACCGCAGCCTGCGCACGCACCTGAGAACTCCATCAATGGCGTACAGAACTGACTCCCCTTCACGGTTTCTTTCTTTATTAGCTCGCTGCGGTTCGGCAGGGTTTCAAAAAATTCTCTGTTTTCTTCCTGTATCTTAGTCTGGGAATCGATAGGCTTCATAACAAGGGCTTTTTTCTTTGACGGGCAAATATCGGCACAATTCCCACACCCCTGACAATCGAGCGGATATACCTGAACTGTGAATTTATACCCCTTGAGTTCTTTTCCTATCGCATCGAGCGTGGTAAACGACGCCGGTGCTTCGGCAAGTTCTTCTTCGGACGCAAGACCGGGCCGAATAGAAGCATGCGGACATACAAACGCACATTGGTTACACTGGATGCAGTTTTCCGGTATCCATTCGGGGACATTGATGGCCACACCCCGTTTTTCGTAACGACTGGTCCCGACGGGGAAAATACCATCGGGTTCGAATGCGCTGACCGGCAGATAATCACCCTTCTGGCTGTTCATCGGGATCATGACATCTTTGATAAAATCGGGAAGATCTTTTGCAGGAATCGCCTCGCCCGTTGCATTTTTCCAGGATTCAGGATACTTGATTTCTTCAAGGTTCGCCAATGTCTGATCCACGGCATCGAGATTCATCTGAACGACCTTGTCGCCCTTGCTGCCGTATGTTTTATGGATATCCTTCTTCAGATAATCGACGGCTTCTTCAAACGGTAACACATTGGACAGCTTGAAAAATGCTGTCTGCATGATCATGTTGATTCGACCACCAAGACCCACGGCTCCGGCAATCTTCACCGCATCGATATTGTAGAAACGAAGATTTTTCTCGGCGATTGTCTTCCGCATGGCAGCCGGTAACTCGGCTTCCATATCCTGTGTCGTCCACGAGGAGTTCAGCAGAAACGTGCCATTGTCCTTGATGCCTTCGAGAACATCATAAATTTCTACGTAATTGGCCTTGTGACAGGCAATGAAATCCGCTGTGTGAACCCGGTAGGTAGACTGGATTGAATGTTCCGAGAAGCGCAGGTGCGAGACGGTAACCCCGCCTGATTTTTTGGCATCATATGAAAAATAGGCTTGCGGGTACAACTCGGTGTGATCCCCGATGATCTTGATGGCGCTTTTGTTTGCGCCCACAGTTCCATCCGACCCGAATCCCCAGAACTTGCACTGAATGGTTCCTTCCGGTGTGGTATCGAGTTCCTCATCCACTTCAAGCGAACTGTATGTGACATCATCCTTGATTCCGACCGTGAAGTGATGTTTTGGCGCCACGGCTTTCATGTTGTTGAACACTGCGAGTGCCATGCCGGGGGTAAATTCCTTGGATCCAAGACCATACCGTCCTGCGGTAATACCCGGAAGTTCCCCACCGTATTCCATAAATGCCGTACAAATGTCCTGATACAGGGGATCGCCAATGGCGCCAGGCTCCTTGGTACGATCCAGAACCGTTATTTGTTCGGCACTTCTTGGCAGTACAGCCAGAAAATGTTCGATTGAAAAAGGCCTGTAAAGCCGCACCTTGAGCAATCCCGTGCGCTCACCTTTTTTATTGAGATGACGCACAACCTCTTCGATGGTTTCCGTGGATGACCCCATGGAGATGATAACCCTGTCCGCATCCGGATCTCCGACATAATCAAAAAGCTTGTATTTACGACCCGTGAGTTTGCCGACCTTTTCCATATTATTAAGCACAATGTCCGGTATGGCGAGATAATACGGATTTGCCGCTTCCCGGTTCTGAAAATAGATATCCGGATTCTGGGCGGTTCCCCTGATCTGGGGATGCTCGGGATTCATGGCTCTTTCCCTGAAATCACGAATCGCGTCATGATTGACAAGCATTGCAATATCATCGTAATCGATTACCTCAATCCTCTGAATCTCGGTGGAAGTCCGGAAACCATCGAAAAAATGAAGAAACGGAAGACTGCCGTCTATTGCGGACAAATGGGAAACAAGTGCCAGATCCATTGATTCCTGCACCGAGCCCGAGGCAATCATATTAAAACCGGCCTGCCGAACCGACATGACATCGGCGTGATCGCCAAAGATCGAAAGGGCATGCGCGGCCAGAGCTCTTGCCGATACGTGGAAAACGCATGGCAGTAACTCACCCGCAATTTTGTACATATTCGGAATCATCAGCAAAAGGCCTTGCGATGCCGTAAATGTAGAGGTCAATGCTCCTGCCGCCAGTGAACCGTGAACCGCACCGGCAGCACCCGCTTCAGACTGCATTTCCCGGATGCTCAATGTTTGTCCGAAAATATTTTTCCGCCCCTGACTCGCCCATTCATCAGCAGTTTCACCCATGGAGGTGGAAGGCGTGATCGGATAAATCGCAGCCACGTCGCTCAGCGCGTAAGCCACATGAACAGCGGCGGTATTGCCGTCAATAGTCTGCATTTTTTTTGCCATGTTAGAAGACTCCACTCATTTAAAATTTTTTAAAAGAAAAACAAAATAGTTTGGATGCAGCCCACTTGTATTGCACTCTAAGCAGCAGGCCAATGGAACAGCATTCATTTAACAGAATGCCTAACGAACTTTATGAACAAGGCTTATTCAAATTGAGTATTATAACTGTATAGGAATAAATGTAAAGAAAATTAATGAAAACTACCCTTCAGGCACTCGTAAACAGTCACGAAATCGATAAATGTGGTCAAATTACAAGTTCCTTATACAAGGCGAGGTGTTTTTTCAATTGCACCAGCATACGTGAAGGTTATCTAGTGCCCGAACGAAAACCAGGATTTTTCCGTCAAGGTCAAGGACAGCGAAAATTTTAACCGCAGGAATACTCGGCGTATTTTGAGGATTAAAATTTGAGCCGGACGCAGAGATTGGCGAAAAAGACGGTTTTCGTTCAG
>SLIE01000258.1 GCA_007135795.1 Desulfobacterales bacterium | reverse complement strand
GTGTCCGAACGAAAACCAGGATTTTTCGTCAAGGTCAAGGACGGTGAAAATTTTAACCGCAGGAATACTGGACGTATTTTGAGGATTAAAATTTGAGCCGGACGCAGAGATTGGCGAAAAAGACGGTTTTCGTTCAGGCACTATTTGGGAGGTGCATTTGTGGTATTGGTTGGAACGTCATATCTGGTAGAGACGGCTTTTGCAGAAAATGGCGTACGGTGTTACCATGGACAGGTCTCAGGTGAGATCCGAAAGAATGATGGTTTGAATGAATCCTGGCGTCTGTCAGGCAATGGAGAAATTATTGATTTCCGAAGGCCGGTTTTTCGGAAGATTATGGAAACAGGGATTTTGCATGTTTGATTATTTATACAAAGTGCTGGTGGTGTGGTTTATCGGATTTTTTCCATTTTTCGAGCTTTTTGTTGCCATTCCGGCAGGGTTGTCTCTCAGGCTCGATTCTGCATCCACGGTAATTTTTTGCGTTGCGGGGAATTTTTTTCCGGTGTTGTTAATAGAATACGGGTACAACAGGCTCATGCGATATCATAGAATTCGTAATTGGCTGAACAGGCGGATCTCGGAGAAAATGTATAAAAATATCAATCGCTACGGCATATGGTACATGTTGATTATTACCCCGTGGGTCGGCGTCTGGGCAATGGCTGTTACAGCTAAAATACTGCATATGGAAAAGAGAATTCTTATCTGGGGGTCATTTGCAAGTATTTTATTATATTCTATCGTCCTTGTTATCGTGATTCAGACCGGGATCGAATTTTTTACACGCTGACCGGTTCAATTTCATCATATCCCAGCCCTTCAATTCGGGCGCGATGCTACAATCCTGTTGAGAGAAAAATCCTGTTCGAACGGGTCATGTCGTCTAATATTCGGAAAAAATATTATGCCCGGATTGCATAGTAACGAATACGACTTTATGTTTTCTATATATTCTTCTTGCTCAATCATTCAAACAGTTAAACGATTAAAGGTGCCTTCATGAAAAAGTATATTTTTGCGAAATCACTGGTCTTTGTTTTCATGATGTCCATAACGGCGACGTATGCCTGGGGCGCTTCCCTGACGGATGCGGATGTAGAAAATTTTATTTCGAGTCTGAAAGAGATTCAGGTATTGGGGCAACAATATGATGATCTGGATAATCTTGACGATGAATTTTCGCCTGGTGCGGAAGAGATGAAGATGCCAGAGAATCCCATGTCGGATTCTCTGGAAAGGATCAGGGGGCACGAAATCTATGGCCGTATTCAGAACGTGGTCCGGGATCACGGTTTTACTGATGCCGAGCAATGGGCAAATGTGGGCGACCGGGTTTTCAAGGCTTATATTTCACTTGATCTGGAGGGTGAAATGCCGGCCATGCGCGCTGAAATGGAGGATGCTCTCCAGGAAATTGAAGAAAATCCCCACATGAGCGACCAGCAGAAAACGCAAATGAAGCAGATGATTGAAAACGTGATGTCATCCATGGAAGAAATGACAGATGCTCCGGAAGAAGACATGGCTGTTGTAGAGGGGCACATGGATGAATTGCGTCAGCTGCTGGAAATGGAAATGTAGCACCGATGGTGTCGTTTAAATGGTAAAATATTTATTTGCCATACTTTTTCTACTGAATTTTTACTATCCCGGGGAAGTTTTTGCAACCGACATCCCCTTCCTGCAAGTGGGCGGTATTACGATTACTCTGGGGGACAGCCCGCATAAGGTACGGGAGGCGTTCGGGAAACCCGACTGGGAAGAAACGCAAAAAGATGTTCGGATAAGATATTTCGGCACAGTGGTGGTCAGGGAAGTGAACGTGTGGTGGTACACCATCGATGACGGGTGGGGACGGCCGAACAGTTACGGATTCTATATTCTTGAAGGGGAAGTGGTCAGGATAAGAAAAACGGGTTGGTAGAAAATCTGATTTTAAGGGCTGAAATGATAGGGCAACGTGTTGCGTGGCCCGGATTGCTAAAAATACATTCAGATAACTGGTGAATGTTTTTGCAAGGGGATCATTATGCAGGCAACCCCGGATCAGGAAATACGGAAACACATCAGGAACGAATTGAATCATCAGGACAAGCGGCGATCCGCTGTTTGGTCATGGTGCGCTGGATTGGCCGGTTGCTTTCTGGTGGTCTTCATGCTGACATCGGTTGATCTTGGCTCCAATCTCCCATTTGAAGGCGGAAGTGGCCTGGCGGATGACCCCTGGCAGATTGCAACGGCACAGCAATTGAATTCAGTTCGTTTTTACCCTGAGGGTCATTTTATTCTCACCGCCGATATTGATCTGAACGTGGCGCCATTTAATTTTGATTTCGGCTGGGTTCCCATTGGCGACGGTCAGGTTGTCTTCATGGGGACTTTTGACGGTAATGATAAAACCATACACAATCTTTATATCAATCGCAGCGGTGCTTACCAGGGTTTGTTCGGATATACGGAAGAAGCGGTTATCAGCAATTTCACCCTTGATAATGTCGATGTCACCGGAACGATCTATGTGGGGGGCCTGATCGGATATAGCGGCATCTCAACCATTGTAAGGAACAGTTCCGTGGAAGGCAGTGTCAGTGGTGATTTTTCTGTCTTTTATCCCACTTTTGACGGTTTTTCCGTAGGTGGTCTGGTGGGAATCAATGCCGAAGGGTCCCTTGTCAACAACAGTCATGCGGCAGTGAGTGTCAAAGGAAATACCTATATCGGTGGTCTCGTGGGACATAATACGGATTCTTCCACGATTACCAACAGCTTTGCTACAAGTACGGTGAGAGGTGTGAGCGAGGTAGGGGGACTTGTCGGGCGAAATAGTACAGCCGCCACAATTCTGAGAAGCTACGCGACCGGCAGAGTTTCCGGAAATTCTTATGTTGGCGGATTGGTGGGTGATCTTGAAGCCGCCACCATTGAAAATAGTTATGCGACCGGTTTTGTTACGGGGATCAATTCTGTTGGTGGTCTGGTGGGGGCAAGTACTTTTCCTAAAATTACGAATAGTTATTCTGCAAGCCCAGTGCGGGGGGAAAACAATATCGGTGGGTTGGTGGGGGTGAGTCTCGATGATTCCACCATCACCAGTTCTTTCTGGGATGTCGACGTCTCCGGGGTTGACGTGAGTGCCGGCGGTATTGGCAAGCCAACTGAAGAGATGATTATCCGCTCCACGTATGCCGATGCGGGATGGGATTTTGAAACTGTCTGGGGGATAGAGGAAAACGTGACTTACCCTGAGCTTATTGCGATGAATGACAACGACAATGACAATGATTCGGAAAACGATCATGACAGAAGAAATGGGGGCGGGTGTTTTGTAAATGTCTTTCAGCAATAACCATTTGATGGCGTCGCATTACGAAAAGAACTGGGAGATCCCACCCGATACCGCGTACTCCAAAAATACGATGACACCGGCGGTTGCAATGGGAACCTGGAGATTGTCGTTAAACGGACCCGGCAGAATCTCCACGGCACTTGCAAATATTGCCGCAATCACACCGATCCATCTTTCGGTCCCAGGCATGAGACTGGCCACAATTAAAGAAACAGCGAGAAATGCGGCGGTCCCTTCTACTGTTCGGTTACTGATACGCCATGAGGTTCTGCCGTATTTCCGGCCGATAATTCCGGAGGCGGCATCGCCGATCAGAAAGATGACCAGGGAAAAAGCTGCAATACGTGCCGGAAAAACAAGTAAAAGTAAGAAAGAGGCGATCAGGACCCAGGTTGAACCGTTAATTGCCGGGGAGGTTTTTGAGTGGGGTATCTCCTTCGGTCGCATCAATCTTCCAAATAGGCCATGTATCAATGTAGCAACGGCTGTGAAACGGGCTCTGGCCAGATCAAGGGACAAGGCAGTGATTGCGGCCACAGCCAGGATAAGCAGGGCTGGCACTTTATTGAAATAAAGCATCCCCCAGGGGATGAGCAGCGCCCCAAGATGAAGGCTCTTGCGCAGTAGCTCGGCAGAAAGGTCGATATCAGGATTCAGTCGTGTCGACAAAGCAGGCCTTTTCCTTTCGAGAAGTAATGATGACGCCTTATGACGGTGCTGATTTCTTCTTCACAAATCCCCGGCATTAAGTCAACGTTCTTTTGTCAAATAGTGCTATCGATTGTTCGTTTCCGCAATACCCCCTGTCATTGATAATTCAGTCTCAGGGATCTATAATTATTTTTATACACCGTAATTTTCACATAATTGGGAAATACCTGATTGCAG
>SLIE01000513.1 GCA_007135795.1 Desulfobacterales bacterium | reverse complement strand
GTATGCCAAGATCCGTAAAAAAAAGGTCGGACATTTTTTCATCATAATGTTGTCCGGTATGAACGATAAAATGTTCGATATTCTGCACGGAATCAGTATTATGTTCCCGAATAGCATCTGCGATGGAAGCAATTTTCATAAAATTCGGCCTGGCACCAACAACACTGAGAATTTTCATGACGCTCCTTTTGATTTCAATTCGGATATTTTCATATTTTGAGTCGCTTAACCCGGATGGTGGGTTAACATTCATTTATCAACCGCTTTTACGAGTGAATAGGTTTTTTGAGGAAAACTTTCTTGAATTTTAACTGCGATTCGAGCAGCTGTCGATTCACTCACTGCCACGTGCGTCGGTAGTGTAATCAGCCTTTCTGCAATTTGACGGGCACCCGGTGTTTGCGCATTATGATCCGTGAGGCTATCGTGCAATGGTGGCAAATCGCAAAGAGCCAGGGGATACAACCGTCGGACACCATAATTGAACAACCGTTCTATCGCTTGCCGACTCTGTAACATCAATAGCGGGTATCGAACATAGGCTTCCGCAACCTGCCTTTCCCGTAACCCCCCACCGTTAAAACAAGTCTGATATGTATTTCCAGTGGCAATCCGGTGTTTATTTAGCATTTCAAGCTCTCCCAAGCCAAGTGCACCTATGCGCTGATACAAGGAAGGCATGACTGACAGATCAAAAGCCGGGTCATACACGGTGCGGCCCAACCCCAGAGGGAGTTTTTCCAGGAGCCAATATAAGCGGGGATTGGAAAAAAGCTGCACAACCACCGGCAACAGGTAATTCCCTGTTTTCTTATGATACCTTTCCAGTTCACTGAACATCACCGATAATTCTTTTGGTTTCGAGGCAATAAGCGCCCCGCCATCACCGAGAGGCAATGGTTTTCCCCGCCCGAAGCTGAAAACTGTAAAATCCGCGGCAGGTTTCTGCCGGGATTCTTTCGGGGAAGCATCGAGTCGTTGGGCCGAGTCTTCAATACACCAGATTCCGTATTCGTGAGCAATTTTTGCTAGCGCTGCGATATCGGATCGCACGCCCAGCAAGTGTTGCCCAACCACTGCCAGGGTGTTGGACCTGATTTTTCGTGACACGTCATCCATGTCAGGCTGCATGGTTTCCGGGTCCATATCATACAAAGCGACATTGAGACCGGCTTTCACAGCGGCCGCAGGCACAGAATAACAGGTATAACCGGGGATCAGGACTTCTGTTTTTTTTTCCCCGCCCGTGATACGCAGATGACAAAACAGCAAGTAAAGCAAAGCTCTTCCACTGTTGGCCAACAGGCACGACTCGGTGCCTAAATAATTGCAAAGTATATTGGCAAATGGGCTCTGTTTTGCCAGATACCCTCCGGCTAAAGTGCGCATGGATAATTTCGTTTCAGCAGGTGGCAGTGCATAAGGGATCATCGGTTGATATACTTCCTTACATGCGGACCGATGGTATTGGCGACTGTCAGGGGAAGCCGGCACCATACTCTTTCCACAACATTCCGTAACAAACCATCCGCATTGGAAAAGGGGCGTTGATGTGAATTGCGACTTATCCTGTACCAGGCAAGGGGAACAGGTCGGGTTCCCCATTGTTGTTTAAAGACGTACGTTCCTTCTCCAGGCATGGACCGGCCAAAATCAAAGTACTGGCACCCCAAATCGGCTGCATATTCCAGAAAACTCCAGTAAAGAAGCATATTCGGACCCAACTTATTGAACCTCTTCAGGGTTGATGCCCAAGGGATGGTGACGGTATTTTTACACATCAGAATAATGCCTGCACCAATCGGGTCGGCGCCTTTATACACAACCCCTATCCTGGCGTTTTCCCCAAAGCTGGAAACAACCGAGTTCAACCATTTTACAGAATGTACCGGAGAACCTAAATCCCGCATATTACGAGAAAAGACACGGTAAAAATCATCTGAATAGGAGACGCCACCGATTCGGAAAACAAGACCATTCTTTGCCCCCTTTTTTATCTGGCTTCGCAGTTTTGCTTTGAAGCCGGACCACAACTCCCGTGCACTGCCAGGCAACTCCAGAACCATACGGCATTTGTCCGTACACCTGGCGTAAATAAATTCCTGTTCAATTTCCAGGCAAGGTCGCGGATTTCTGATTTCCAGAGCTGCATGCATTTCATCTGCCAGGTCGAGTGCACGATTTATGAGTGCGACAGTAATTTGGGGATCAGTTGCCAGAATTCCGCCATAGTCACAGAAAGGAAGGGAAACCAGCACTCCTTTTGTCATAAATGACTTAACCAGGACCAGTGGCAGAACCCCGACAATCACATCCTCATTATATGCTGCCAGATAAAAGGTTTTGTGCCCGTAACCCTCTTCCACTGCATTTTTCCAGGCTGTCGTTAAGTAAGGACCACATTGCTCGTGCGACTGTAAGTGTTGATCCCAGGCCTGGTGGTCTGACGATTGGATAATCCTGATTTCAGGCATTTGCATGTATTTTTAATTACCAATTATAAAATCGAATGTTTAAGTATTCAACATAAGTTGCCAGGCAACGCCAATTCAACACATACGAGCGGGGTGTTGGGAAAATGAGGAAGGAAAAGGCGACGCGGGGAAGGGGTGCGATAAAATTAAGTTTTCTGGCATATGCCGGGCATACTCCGTCCCTTCCAGGGGCAATCATTGATTGCACCCGTCCCAGAAGATATGAGATATTGAATTTCAGGTTTGTGCAGGCAGAGACCCATTAAAAGCTGCGATTCATATCATACATTCCGACTGTATTCCGGGAGAGGAATGAATTCGAAATCATCGAGCAGGCGCTCAAACCGGCCTAATGTCTTATCCAGATTATTGTAGTGTCTGAATCTGGAGAGAAATCCGGCATGTTGAATCCTTGGTTGCTGCGGGTCAATTTCCCATGGATGTAAATAGAACACAAATGGCTGTTTCTCTTTTTGGTTAATTCTTTTGAGCGCCATTTTTGTAAACCAGTATGGGAAAAGTCTGAAATACCCGCCCCCTGAAACCGGGATGTTTCTGCCAAAAAACACCGTCGTCGACATCGGAAATTCCTCAAGCCCGTATTCCGTCAAATTATGCCTGAATCGAGGGGAATCCGGAATACCATACATATCGTGTGCAATAGGAAAAATACTTGAATCTGTTTTAAATCCGGCGTCTTTCAATATATCAAGCGCCCACAGGGATTTTTTGGTGATGGAATAACTAGGTGCCCGATAAGAAGTAATTTTTCTATTGCAAAGCGCCTCAAGGATTCTCTTTGCTTTCAGCGTATCCTCCCGGAAGGCATCCGGCGTCATTTTATCGATACTGCGGTGCCAGTAACCGTGACATCCTATTTCATGCCCATCCTCCATAATTGCATGAACAACCTCAGGATGTTTTTCCGCGATCCAACCGACCACGAAAAACGTTGCACGCACCTTCCGCTTTTTTAGCATTTGCAAAATAACTGCAACACTCTCATCTATCCGTTGTTCCATGGTTTCCCAACTGTCCGGTGAAACAATATCGGAAAAAGCGCCAACCTGAAAGTAATCCTCAACATCGATCGTCAGATAATTCTGCATGCTTGTCCTGTTAATACTTCCGTTAAGTCAACACCGGAAGTTACAATTCAAATTCCATTAATAAATAGTAATACCAAAACAACTATCCTGCATGGTATTGCTGAAAAAAAACGCCATTCACTTTACAAAATGATTTTTCAAAGATTAACTACATTCTAGAAGTTTGGCCCATCCTTGCCTGATTTTTCATTTCCTCTTCGGCGCGCATACCCTGCAAAACATACAACCCCAATACCGATCAGCATCATAATGACAGGATCTGGAACGGTTGCAGTATTGGCTGATGAGTGCTTGGTCGACGCGTCGTCAAAATCAGCTTCCAGGAGCGCCAGGTAGTGATGTGTTGCCGGGGGAGCATATAAAACCGACACCCACTGCGGGACTATAATCTGAGGAGTAGTATAGACATACGAGGCATCAATATACAACCCTGAACGATTGAACAAGGGACTATACCCGGTTCTGTGATACTCTGGGAAGTATGTCCCCATGGATAATAGCAGATTGTCAGAGGCCAGCAGATTGTCATTCATTTCTGCTTCAGCGGTACTTATGTAGGCTGATGACTGAATAATGAACGTTTTGCTTGTGTCCGTCTCAGACACGGCCAGAGCCACTCCCTGTAAACAAAAAAAACCAGATAGCATTGCAGCGAT
>SLIE01000455.1 GCA_007135795.1 Desulfobacterales bacterium | reverse complement strand
GTCTTTTATGTCATCAACTTTCGTGTCAGTATCGGTGATTTTGAATTCAATACAATGGGGGTTATTTATACTGCCTTGGTTTTCCTGATTATCTATACAATTTCAGTTTTATGGAAATCGGTTCTTCGCAACAGGCTTTTGTCCGAATCCGATATGGAGGAAGGTCTCAAGGATTCAATAACCCGAATATCCGTATACGGGTTGTGGATGGTCGGCATCCTCATCTCAATGCGGGTTATGGGCATCTCCGGTACATCGTTTGCCGTTGTATTCGGCGCCCTGGGTATCGGGCTCGGGTTCGGACTCCAGAATATTTTCAAGGATTTCGTAAGCGGTATTATTCTGCTTTTTGAACGACCGATCCAGGTGGGGGATATCGTTGAAGTCGATGGCATATGGGGGACCGTGAAGGAGATCAATGTGCGGGCCACCTATGTGAAAAGTTTTGATAATGCCGACCTGATAATCCCCAACAGTGATTTTATCAGTCAGCAGGTAACCAACTGGAGTTTCCGGGATCCCCGGATTCGCAGGAGAATCCAGGTAAGGGTGGCGTATGGTTCGGATATCAAGCTGGTCAAGGATACCTTGATGAATATTGCTTATAAACATCCGCGGGTACTGCGGCGTCCGTACCCGGAGGTTTATTTCATGGATCTCGGAGAAAGCGCAATGCTGTTTGAACTGCGCGTATTTCTCCATGTCGATTATTTCATTATCGTTGAGACTGAAATCCGTGATGATATCAGTAATCAATTTAAAGAACTGGGTATTCGAATCGCCTTCCCGCAGCAGGATATTTATATTAAGGAAAGGCCGTCGTCTTCCGGCCCCCGAACCTTGACGCCGGTGTCTCCCGATTTGTCGGAAGACGCCTTTTCATCGGACGGGAAAACCAGATGATGATTCATATAATGAACAGGATCGCCGTGGAGACGTTGAAACGACCTGAACAAAGGAGCAGCCGGGAATGACCGGGCATTTTATTTTATTACTGGTATTGCTATTGTTTTCGGGATTTTTTTCCTCTTCCGAGACTGCCCTGTTTTCTCTGAGCCGGGCCAGGGCCAGGCACCTGGCCAAAAACCAGGGAAAAGTGAATTTGTTGATTTTCAAGATGAAACAGGAGCCTCACAGGCTTTTGAGTACGATCTTGATCGGCAATAACCTGGTCAATATCGGGGCTTCCTCACTTGCCACGATCATCACGCTTGATTATTTTGATGGTGGCAACGCTGTTGGGATTGCAACGGGGATTATGACCTTTCTGATACTTGTATTTGGAGAAATTTTCCCCAAAACATTGGCTACCCAGCATAACGTGCTGATCTCCCAGATCGTCATTGTTCCGATTTACTGGCTCTCTTACGTGTTTTTGCCTGTGATCTGGATGTTGAATTTTATTCCCAAAATCATCGGGGCAAGTGGCGGGGCCGCACCAATCACCGAAGAAGAGCTGATTACATTTGTGGACGTGGTACACGAAGACGGGGAGATCAACCTCAATGAGCGGGAGCTGATTCATAACATTATCAAGCTGGACGATCTGAATGTTTCCGAGATTATGACGCCGAGTGCCGATATCTTTTTTATTGAACGAAAAAAAGAACTGGATCTCCATAAAATTCTTGATTCCGGTTTTACCCGAATCCCCGTGGTGGATGGCAATATCGACAATACGATCGGGTTGATCAATGTTAAGGATCTGTTTACGGAAAATGTTAAATCCGGAGGCGTACCGGATATTGAAAAGATAATTCGGGAACCATATTTTGTTCCGGAGTATAAGAAGCTCGACCAGTTGTTGAAACAATTCAAGCGGAAAAAAGAACACGCGGCGGTTGTTGTCAATGAATACGGAGAAGTCACCGGCTTGATCACCCTGGAAGATGTCTTGGAAGCCATCGTGGGGGATATCGTGGATGAAACCGATATCGTCAAACCTCAGATCGTTAAAATCAAGGAGAACGAGTGGTTGGTATCAGGTTCCGCGGATGTCGAGCTGGTCAATGAAAAACTCAAAACCAATATTCCCGAGTCTAATGAATATGAAACGTTCTCGGGGTTTATCCTGGAGCATACGGGACGGATCCCCACTGAACAGGAGCAGATCGTATTTGGAAAATATATGGCAACGGTAAAGCATATGGAAGGGAACCGGATAAAATCATTTGTGGTCCGCCATAAATGATGGCGTCGTTAAAAGTCGTCAATATTGAATGAATCACTAATCCAGTAAGTATTTATGGATATCCATGCTTCGGTGGCCATGACAATACACGGCGCGTCATATCACCGGATTGAATCCAAATTATTGAATTTTTAAACCGTCATTATAAGCGCTGTAGATTGTGAAGATACAAGATGGAACCGGGAACAATTGTTGAATATATAGATCAGCAGAAAGTGTTTTGTGCTGTTATTCTGGAAGTGCATGATCAACGGGTACGCCTGCTTAATGAAAACAGCCGGGAATTGAATCAGAAAATTGCCCGCTTGTCTCATGTTTCCACAGACAAGATCGATCCGGTGCAGGATCGCGATCGCATTGCCGAATCGCTTAAATCCTTTGCGCAAAAGCGCAAAGCGCTGAGTCGGGATATCGATATTCGAGAAATCTGGGAAGTGCTGCATACATACGAGGAGTGGATCGATCTTGAATCCATGACCGGGTTTTGCTTTCTGGATAGCCCCACAAGCGATCATGAAGCCGCTGTCATCAGAGCTTTTTTTGAAAACCGAACCTATTTTAAATTCGACAATGCATCGTTTTTCCCTCACCCGGAAGCCGTTGTCGAAAACAATATCGCCAGGCAGCAAGCCGAAACCCATCAGCAGAAAATTGTCGCTGAAGGCGCCGCCTGGTTTCAATCAATCATGAATGATGAATTACCCCTGGAATCGGAACTTATAGACGAGGCCGCTGTTATTCTTCAGCAGTATTTTCTCTTTGGAAAAGATACGCCGCATGCAACCCAGGCGAGGGCAATTTTGAAGAAAGCAGGGGTGGATAATCCTGATCTGATCCATTCCGCAATGGTGAAAACCGGAAAATGGAGCAAGGATGAGAACCTGGATTTATACCGGTTTGATATCCGACCCGGTTTTTCAGGACCTGTAATGGAGCAGGTCTCCCACATCGAGCCTGTTTCCGAGCGCATCAAAAAAGAATCCGGCAGAAAAGATCTTACAGATATGCCTCTTTTGACCATTGATGGGGCTGGAACTCTCGATTACGATGATGCGCTCAGTATTGAAAAAAGCGGAAAAAATTATCGGGTCGGGGTACACGTTGCGGATGTGGGGGCGCATCTTGAAAAAAATGGTATTATTGACAGGGAGGTTCTCGGACGGGGCACGTCAATTTACATGCCCGACCAGAAGATTTCCATGATCCCGCCCGAACTTGCTGAAAATATTTGCAGTCTGTTCAAAGGTGAAATCCGGCCGGCAATCAGCATAATGTTTACGGTAACGCCGGGTGCGGAAGTTATTGATACGGAGATTCATCCGTCTTTGGTCCGGGTAGAGCGTCAGTTGACGTATACGGAAGCCGACCTGATGGTTGAAAATGACGAAGAACTAAGCATATTGTATGACCTTGCTGTCAATTTCCGCAAAAAGCGCCTTGCCAAGGGGGCTTTGCAGATTCTTTTGCCGGACGTAAACGTACGCGTCTTTCCAACCGGTGAGGTATCGGTGCGGACCGTCAGCCGGGAGAGTACTTCCCGCATACTGGTTTCTGAAATGATGATCGCGGCCAATTGGCTTATGGCAAGATTCCTGGCGGAAAACAACATGCCAGCTATTTTCAGGTCTCAGCCGGAACCCAAGGGGCGATTGTTGAGCCCGGAAGATGAGGGGACCCTTTTTGATAACTGGATGCAGCGACGCCTTCTCTCCCGGGCTGTACTGGGGCCTGACCCGGGACATCATTCGGGGCTGGGCGTGGATGCCTATACCACTGCCACGTCTCCGATTCGTAAATATTTTGACCTGGCCACCCAACGGCAGATACGGGCGTGTCTCGGTCTTGAAACATCATATGCATCCGAGGAGATCGAATGGGTGCTGCAGATGCTCCGGGAACCATTAAGAAATGCAGCGCTTGTCCAATCCCGCCGTTACCGGTACTGGCTATTGAAATACCTGGAAACCAAAACAGGGAGCAGGACGGAAGGGATTGTATTGGACAAACGAAAGGACGGATATATTATTTTGGTACCGGAATATCTGGTCGAAT
>SLIE01000343.1 GCA_007135795.1 Desulfobacterales bacterium | reverse complement strand
GTATCAACAATGATATCCCCCATATCCGGATCACTCCGATTATCGATACCTCCGAATACATACAACAATCGATTACCAATGTCGGCAGGGCCGCACTATACGGCGGACTCTTCGCCGTTGTCGTACTTTTGGTATTTCTGGGTAACATCCGCAGCACTGCGGTCATTGCAACCGCAATCCCGGTTTCCATCGTCGGTACATTCGCCATGATATACCTGGGTGGCTTTACCCTGAATCTCATGACCTTGGGCGGGCTTGCCCTGGGGGTGGGCATGCTGGTGGATAACGCCATTGTGGTGCTTGAAAATATTTTCCGCTTGCGGGAAGATGGGGTTTCACCGGAAACAGCCGCTGTAAGAGGAACGGGTGAGGTATCGTCCGCCATCATCGCAAGCACGATCACCACCCTTACCATATTTACACCGCTTGTCTTTGTCCGGGGAATGGCGGGAATCATGTTCTACCAACTCGCAATGGTTGTGGCGTTTGCCCTTTTGTGCTCCCTTGCGGTGGCGCTCACCCTGATTCCCATGCTCAGCTCACGGCTGCTTGCTTCAAAAAAGCCCGAAACGAGGCGTTCCGGCGCTATTTTGTTCCGGGTACTGGCAGCTGGCAATGCAGCGCTTGAAAATTTATACAAACGATCCCTCTCCCTTGCACTTACCCACAGAATTGCGACTTTGGGGATGACAGTGCTGATATTTGCGGCAAGCTTGTTGATGATTCCTGAAATTGGAACCGAACTCATGCCCCAGACCGATGAAGGGGAAGTCCGGGTCGATATTGAAACCGCGGTGGGTACCCGGCTTGACATTACCGATCGACTGGTTCGGGATGTCGAAAAGATCGTTTTTTCGGAAGTGCCCGAACTCAAAAGCGTGGTCACCAGGATCGGCGGGTCGAACTGGCGGGGTGGCGGAGCCAATGAAGGTCAACTCAGGATGGCACTGGTCCCCCAATCTGAAAGAAGCCGCTCAAGTGCCGCTATTGCCGCGGATTTACGTCCTAAACTGGCGAACATCCCGGGTGCTGTTATCCGTACCCGCGAGGGTCAGGGGCTGTTTTTGATCCGGCGGGCAACCGGCGGTGGCACCGAACGGGTTGGAATTGAGATACGCGGGTACGATCTCACCATCTCCGATGCCCTTGCAGAACGAGTCAGTGAAATCATCGAGGGGGTCGATGGCGTGACCGACACCATTGTCAGTCGATCAACGGGGGCGCCGGAAAAGGTTGTTACGGTTGATCGGCTGAAAGCCGAGGCCATGGGGGTTTCCGTACAGGAAATCAATGAAATCCTCCAGACGGTTATCGCCGGCAGTCGCGCCGGAAATTACCGGGACGGCGGCCAGGAGTACCCCATACGGGTAAAAGTGAAAGATGCCGAGTTTTTTACCATAAGGGAACTTCTCGATACGACGGTCATCAATTCTGCCGGGATACCCGTGATCCTCAGGAACATGGTTGACGTCCGGGCCGGAACCGGCCCGCTTCAGATTGAGCGGAAAAATCAGGAACGGATCGTAACCGTGAGGGCCAACATCGACGGTCGCGACATGGGTTCCATATTGACAGACATTCGCATGGAACTCGATACGATCGCCCTGCCATCCGGTTTTGCCATAAATTACGGCGGGGATTACGAAGAACAACGTGAAGCATTCCGTGAACTGCTGATCGGCCTTGTTCTCGCGCTTGTACTGGTCTACATGGTCCTTGCAAGTCTATACGAGTCCCTGAGGGATCCGTTTGTGGTTATGTTCTCTGTGCCACTGGCCATCATCGGCGTGATATGGATGCTGTATGCCACTGGAACAACCTTCAACCTCCAGTCCTATATCGGGTGTATCATGCTGGGGGGGATCGTGGTCAACAATGCGATCCTGCTTGTGGATTATACAAACCAGCTTCGAAGGGGGGGCGGCATGGCATTGCGCGAAGCCATCCTCGAAGCAGGGCGCAGACGACTGCGCCCCATATTGATGACCGCATTGACGACGATATTTGCGCTCATTCCCCTGGCTGTAGGATTCGGGGAAGGCGGCGAGGCCCAGGCCCCCATGGCCAGAGCCGTTATCGGTGGACTGATGAGCTCGGCACTGATCACCCTCATAGTAATACCGGTCATTTACTCTTTTGTATCGGGCAATGGCGACGCAATACCAACTTCAGAATTGGAAAACCGTGCAACATAATACAACAATACCCCACATACGCAAAATGAACGTTTTTGCATCAAAAATAGTGGCGGCGATACTTGCGGCCTTTGTGCTGGTCGCGCTCACGTGTCTGAGCGCGGCAGCCTCGCAATTACCGAAAGACCATATCGCAGGGACGCAGGCGGGCATTAGTCACAAAAACGTCTACGAAGATACCAGCGATGAAAACGCACTCATATACCATGAGGTATACAGTGAATCCAGGGTGCAAAATGATACGGAAACAGGTGGTCCCGGGATCGGCATGACCATCGAAGATGCGGTTTTCATGGCCCTGGGCAATAATCGTGCGCTGCATGTTCAACGCCTCGATCCGCAGATTAGAGCCACGTTTATCGATCAGGAAAGGGCTTTATTCGACCCTGTTTTGTTCGGGCAGATACAGGCCGGAAGAGAACGATACGAAAGACCCGGAGTGGATGATTCTTTTACCGATACAACGGGGGGGGCTGAAATCGGCATATCCGGGATGCTTCCCACCGGTACCGGTTATGAAGCCGACCTGTCCATGTATCGGACAACCCGGGAAGCATTCGACGAGATCCATCAAACCCGTATCGGGATGACGGTGACCCAGGCACTTTTACAGGGCCGCGGCGTTTCGGTCAACATGGCGGCCGTTCGCCAGGCCACTTTGGATACCCGGATGTCCGAATATGAACTTACCGGGTTTGCCCAGGCCCTGGTGGCGCAGGTGGAATCCGCCTATTGGGAGTATGTCCTGGCACTTCAACAGGTAGATATAGTCGAGGAATCCCTGAATCTCGCTGAACAGCAACTGGCCGAAACCCGGCAGCGGGTTCGCGTGGGGAACATTGCAGAAACGGAAATCGCTGCGGCCAGGGCTGAAGTTGCCCTGCGGGAGGAGGCGCTGATCAATGTCAAAAGCCGGGTGGATACGTTGAACGCAATGCTGATGAGACTTCTTGGGTCTTCCCGGACGATGACGGCAAGACGTGATATAAAACCTGAAACCCGGCCGGAAGTTCCGCCCGATCCGCTTGAAAATCTTTCCGATCATGTTGCCGTGGCCATGCGCATGCGCCCGGACCTCTTGCAGGCACAAATACTGCGGGAACGGGGGGATCTCGAAATCATCCGCACCAGAAACGGGCTGTTGCCGAGACTCGATTTGTTTGTACAGCTCGGCAAAACGGGGTATGCGGATTCTTTTTCAGGTTCCGCAAAAGACCTGGACGGTGATGGGTATGACGTTCTCGCCGGCATACAGGTTTCAAGGTCCGTCTCTCAGCTGGGTCCCAAGGCCAGTCACCGGCGTGCCCTGCTTCAGCGGGAACAGCAGGACTTGTCGGTTGAGAACATGAAAGACCTGATTCGGGAAGATGTCGAGTTGGCATATATCGAAGTGAGGCGAACGCTCCAGTTGGTTAGCGCCACGGAGGTCACCCGAAGATTTCGGGAAGAGTCCCTGCGGTCGGAAACCGCCAAGTTCAGAGTGGGCCGATCTACCGCGCTTTTAGTGGCACAGGCACAACGTGATCTTCTGCAAAGCCGGGTGGCCGAGGTCGAGGCGATCACCAACTATCTCAACGCACGCATCAATTTTTACCTGATGGAAGGCTCCCTGTTACAGCGAAGGGGAATCACTCATGCCATATGACATATAATCTTGTGTAGAAGAAGGTTTTGAAAAATTTTTTACCACAGAGCGCACAGAGGACACAAAGGCACAGAAAAATAGGGCAATTTCTCCCGGGCGGCCCCGGGTATTGCCCGGTTGAAATTGATTATTCTGTATGGTCATTACTGTATAGATGCAAATTGTAAAATGTCCGTCCCAGTACCCCCCTTGGGAGCACCAGGCTCCTGCCTGGCATTCAAAACCGGCGAAGCCGCTAAGTTCCTTACATATGATAACGGTCGGTCTCCCACCCATGAGAAGCAACTGGATGCGGGTGGGTCTTGGGCTTTGCTATCGCTCAGCATCAACCTACTCGCTGGTTTAAAGGACAATTTCTCCCGGGCGGCGCCGGGTATCGCCCTGGCAACTGCACGAGAACGCTTATATCT
>SLIE01000214.1 GCA_007135795.1 Desulfobacterales bacterium | reverse complement strand
TGAGAGGTTACAGGCATGGAGATATCCGAAGTGACCATGTCTGGATTGAAGATAAAACAAAAAACATGGTCTGGATTGACTTTGATTATGATTACGAGGCGCCTGAAAATCCGTTCGGGCTCGATTTGTTCGGATTGGGCAACATATTGCTGTATGTTCTTGGAAAAGGAATACACGATCTTTACGCGATTAGCTCTGAGATCGGCAAGTATGCCGGTATGATGGATCGAATAGATGCCGGTGATTTTTCAATTCTCGATAAATCCAGACTTATGAATCTGAAAAAATTATATCCGTATATTCCCGAGCATTTCAACGACATCCTGATGCATTTTTCAAAGGGGTCGAATGTGTTTTATGAATACATAGATGAACTGCTGGAGGATTTGAACAAGGCGGTGGATTCATATTGCCTGCCATGATCAAACCTTTTTCGGGTGGTCATCCCGCATGGCATACAAGCAAACAGGAGGTCGTTGTTTTGGGAAACTCAATGCTTGTTCCGTTGAACGACAGTCGAACCTCCCGGGGGGTGATCGACTATTTGCTTAATATGTCCCTTTGTAGTGACACAAAACTTACACTGATTCACATTTTCCGGAAACCGAGTTCAGGTGAAGAGCTCATGGGTAAAAAATTTATGGCAGAAATGCCTGCAATAATAGATAAAATGCTTGCGGATACAAAAAAACGCCTTGTGGAAGAAAAGGGTTTTTCTCCTGAAAATATTAAATTTGAGCTTGTCAATAAAGGGGATGCTTCGATATTCGACGGTATTGCGGATTATTTTAAAAACAGCGATTGTGATACGGTTGTCATCGGCCGAAGAGAGATGTCCAAATCCGAGGAATTCGTGCTCGGAGACATTAGTGTCAAGCTTATTCGAAACCTTCCCGGAGCCTCGGTTCTGGTGGTAAAAACAGATTGATTCGTTGGAAAGTCTGAAACCGGCATGCAAATGGCGTAAATGAAGCCATATCTATCTATGCATATGAGTGATTCCGAATGTCTGTATATATGCTGGAAGTCCTGTGACAGTGATGCGTTTTTTTAATTCAAGGAGTGATCATGGAACCCGACTGCCTGTTCTGCAAGATTGCACACAAACAAACCGACACTGAAATTCTTCATGAAACAGATGCGCTCGTTGTTTTTAAGGATATCAATCCCCATGCGCCTGTACATCTTCTGATTGTTCCCAAAAAACACATACGAAGCGTCAACGACCTTGGCGCGGATGATCATGACGTGGTTTCAAAGCTTATCTTCAGCGCAAGGGATATGGCAAAACAGATGGGTATCAATGAATCCGGGTATCGTATTTTTTTCAACGTTGAAAAGGGCGGCGGGCAGATGATCTTTCACATTCATCTTCATATGATCGGCGGATGGAGATAATCCTGGCGACGTCTCCTGTGTGATAAATATACAAAAAAAGCGGTCCGCAGACCGCTTTTTTTGTATATTTATCACACAGTGGGTTACGCTGAGCTTTGCTTAGCGAATACATACTGCACGAAGGATTGTCGCCTGAACCCTCTTCATTCACGCTTTTCCCGTATGAAATCCATCCCTTCAAAGCATTGGTCGACGTCGTCCCAGTACCATGCACCCGTATCGATGCCGCTTTCCCTCAGTACGGTAATGGTGTGTCCGATTCCGCCCGGTATACGCTCCAGGTTGGGTGCCAGGTAGAGGATCATCACAACCAGAAAGATTGCGACGATAAATCGCATCATGCGTTTCCGGAGTGAAACCGGGGACGGTTTCCCGTCCCCGGTTTGTTTTATGGTGTTAGTGTTACTCAATTGGTTTGACTCCAACAGTCAGTCATCTGTTATGCACCGGCCATGAGACGGTCGGTGATGTCTCTGAAGATAACCATGAACATCAGCCATGCGACAAACAAGGTCAGCAGCAGGTTGAAGGTCTGACCGCATACATAGAGAATCAGAGGCTTGCCACCGCGCAGAGGCTCTTTAAGCTCGCTGTAATTAATGCTGAGCCCGATGCTGACAAACGCCAGCGCGAAGAACCAGTTACGGAACCCGTTTGCCCATGTCAGGACGCCATTGCTGACCATGGCCTGTCCCCAATCAATACTGACAGCAGTCTGCATAAAAGAGAAGATAATGGAAGCCGCGATGAAACCGAGGATGAACTTCGGGAAACGGTACCAGATTTCAGAAAATGCGCCGGCAGCACTGAACTTCATGGGTGTTCCGCCAACTGCGCATGCACGGTCCGGTTCCACCTTGAGGCACCAGTAGGCGGCCACGCCGAATGCGATGACGCCGATCATGATATTCTGGATCATTTTAATGGTTGCTGCAACATACATGGCTTCCCTGCCGATCAGTTCGCCTGCGGCAACCACGGAGCCCGTGTTGTCAACGGTGCCACCTAGCCATGCACCGGCCCACACGGGGTGCATGCCGGTCAGGTTGGCAATCAGCGGCAACAGGAAGATCATGACAGCCACAAATATCATGGACATGCCGATTGCGAGGGTGAGTTCCTCTTTTTTTGCCCGGCTGGCTGCGGCTGACGCAATCGCGGCAGAGACCCCGGATACACACATGTCCGATGATACGGTGATGTTAAGTTCCTTTGAGGGGACCTTGATGACGTTCTGGCCGAACCAGTATGTAACAACGAGAACAATCGGCGTAACGACCCAGGTAACAAATATTCCGGGGATACCGATCAATGCGATCTGTCCGAACAAAATGCTTGCACCTAAAAGGACCAGGCCGGTTTTGATGAAAAATTCGGTCTGTCCCGCTGATTTAAGAAATTGCGGCACCCCGATCGTGTTGGTGATAATCAACCCGATGGCAAGCCCCCACAGTACATAGGATAACCCGATTGAACTCAATGTGGCCTGGTTGGCGATAACGTAGGAAAGTACCGCAAGGACGAAAATAATCGGAAAGCCGGTGAAGAAGTGACCCATATTGATTCCGATAAATCTTGCTCCGAGGGAGAACAGCAGCATCATGGCAATCATCAGGCCAATAAAGCCGGGGATGAGATTGTAAGACTGGAAGTTGGCTGCGCTGCGGGCGCTTGCATGCTGATCGCGGGCCTGGCGCCACTCTGCAAGTTCTGCGCGGGCTTCTGCGTTTAAGGCACTGTTTTCAAAGTTTGCCGCCCGGGCTGCATTTTCTGCGGCCTGCGCTTCTGTCCGTGCCTGGGCAAGTCGTTCCTGCGCTGCTTCCAACCGGGGGGCTGCAGCCGCCCTTCTTGCGGCGGCATCTGATTCGCTCATGTACACGGATTGGATGGGATTGGTTTCCCATGACTTTGGTCGGGCCGTCAGGGTGGAGACCATAGCCGTAAGTCCGTGATTGCGGGCCCGTATACTGTTTAATTGTGATTCAGCCTCGACATAAGCAATCGTCCGGAATCCGGCTGTTTCCATCTCCTGATTCATTATGGCACGGTATTGAGGCAATTCTTCAACAGGGGGTTTCCATACGAAAATTGCAATCAATGACAAGACAAGCAGGATGCCGGCGAGCCATATGGCCCACCAATCCTCTGTCTTATGCATCTGTGTCAGCATAGGGGTTCGGGTTTCAGTTACGACATTGTCATTATCAGCCATGACACTACTCCTTTTGTTAGCGTTGTTTAAATTTTGGAGAAATCACTTTTCCGGGATATTTTTTGCATCATAAAAGTACAGAAAAATATATTTGCTCGTTATTCACTTAAAAGCAAAAACCGGGCCATTGTATCTGAAATTTATTATTATATTAAATTTCAGATACTTAAAAGAGTTAAGGATTTTGATGCTGATATTGTTCAACCTTTTCCGGGTTTGCATGCAAACATGGGTTTACACCTGGTTTCTTTTCGTCATCGGCCGAATAAGCAGGTGGGACAGATCGCTGAGCTGTCTTTTGATTGTTTGACGAAATATGCAGATCAAGATGAATTGCGGAAGGTTAGAGTTTTTGCTGCCAAGGAACTGGTTTTGTGGTGGACAGTTTCGCGCACTGTGATAAGGATCAAGCTGTGATATGGACTGTTTCTTTTCAACAAATAGCTACTTGTGCGCTCAATTGACAGATGCAAATATTTGTTTGCATTGGTGCAAACTCTTGGATACACTTCTGAGAAATATACTCGACGTAAGGAAGATTGAAGATGGCGCACAAAAAGATCGAATCAGATAGATATGTTGATAATAATCAAGTAAATATATCGCATTCAGTTAATGAGAACCAGGTCAAGTTTGCCAATTT
>SLIE01000325.1 GCA_007135795.1 Desulfobacterales bacterium | reverse complement strand
CCTTCCCACGAGCATAAGCCAACTCAGGAGCCATTTTCCCATATATGGGATATCCGCATAGTTATTCATGGGTCCCACCACGTTGAAAGCCGGTCCGATATTGCCGATGGCTGCCGCCACAGCGGAAAGGGATGAAACAAAATCAACCCCCATGCCGGAGAGAACCACTGTACATACCGCAAAAATAGCCACGTAAAGCCCCAAAAACCCGAGGATGGAGCCCATAATATCGTCGGACACCGTTTTGCCGCTGACTTTTACGGTGGAAACGCCATGCGGGTGAAGGAGGCTGAAAATTTCCTTGTAGCAATATTTTATGGCACACAAGATACGTATCATTTTCATACCACCGGAGGTTGAACCGGCGGACGCTCCCACAAACATGCAGAAAAATATAATAATTTTAGACATGGGGGGCCACTGGTCATAATCGGCTGTAACATAACCGGTGGTGGTAATAATTGAAACCACCTGGAAGATGCCGTAACGAAAAGAGTCGCCAATGGTGTTGTATACGTCTCCGAAGATATCGAAACAAACAGCCATGGACAAAATTGCAACCATTGTCAGCGGCGACGTAAAAATGTATCAGAAGCGCCGGTTTAAAAATGCTGTCTATTACGTATTTAGTTTAGTGTCTCACTACAGTCAGATTCGGTTATCACAGCAGGGAGGAGCCCTCAGCGAGACTCTTCCCTGCTGTGGGTTTCAGCTTACAATTCGGTCTTTCATGCGGTAGCTCGGTCCTTCGATCACCACGGTTTCGGCATGATGCAAAAGCCGGTCAAGGATAGCTGAGGTGAGTGTCGAGTCGTTGTTAAAGATTTCTGGCCAGTCTTTAAATGCCCGGTTGGTTGTAATCACGATTGTACCCTGCTCATAGCGGTAGCTGATGATCTGGAACAGCAGGTCCGCACCGGTCTTGTCGATTGGAAGATACCCCAACTCATCGAGAACCAGGAGGGCCGGTTTTGTATATTTCCCGAGTTCCTGCTTGAGGCGTCCTGCCAATTGGGCAGCGGACAGCGAGTTGATTGCATCGATGGCAGTCGTAAACAATACAGTATGCCCCTTCAGGCAGGCGGTATAAGCCAAGGCTGAAGCTATGTGGGTTTTCCCCAAACCTACCCCGGACACAAAGATGACATTGGCTTTTTTCCGGATCATTTCCAGGCGGAACAGGTCTTGTACCTGTAGACGGTTAATTTTCTTCGGCCAGGACCATTCATATTGCTCAAGGGTTTTGATCACCGGGATGCGGGCCTGGCTGATACGCCGTTGAATGACCCGTTTCTGGCGCAAGCCGGCCTCCCCATCCATGAGGCCGGCAAGGTAATCCACGTGCCCGACTTGCTTACGGGATGCCTTTTTGGCAAGTTCTGTATAATTATCGGCAACATATTGCAGTTTCAGGTAAGCAAGGTGTTTGTCCAGATCGGATTCGAACATCTCCCTGGTTTTCACTGGTCGTCTCCTTTTGTGTCTTTGATGTCATAGATGGAAAGATCCGGGTGTTCGATTCTCAGTTCGAGCAGATCCTGGGACCGGGTCAGCTGAAGTGGTGCTGCTTCTTCCCGGATCCGGAGCCGCTGCTCCAGGATGTTGGCGATATACTCGCTGGAGAATGCCTGGAACACAAACGCATCCTCCATGGCCTGGCACACGGCATCCTGGCCGTAGATATCGCTTAATGCCACGATTCTTGTGATATGGTGGTGCGGGTTCATCCGGCGCTGCTCGATTTGACGGTAATAGCTTTCAGCCTTCGGAGAAATGGATAAAAACCGCATGTAGATCTTCTGCTCCCGGGCTTTTTTCCGGCGAGCCAATAGAGGTTTGGGGTGATCAGGGTCTTCAAGATCCTGACGCCTGTCATAACTGCGCGCGTGACGGGCGATCAGCTTGTTGTCGTGGTAGATGCACAATCTGTCCGGATAGGTTTTCAAGGTCAAAAGAACGCCGGCATATACTGCCGGCACGGAGTAGCGATTGGTATCCAAAACAATCCGGAACTGGCTGGAAGCCCTCACCTGGCTGACGGTGGCGATATCAAAAATATTGGACGGTAAAGGGGTGAGCATCTCCTTTGGCAACTGGTCAACCGGGCGCTCATGGGTAGTGCCATGTTTGCGGACATTGGCCACCGTGTCGAGCCAGTACCGGGCTGCGGGGTTGAGCGCATCAAAATGCGGGATCTCAAGGCCGGCCAAAAAGTTCTTTTTAACATAGCCCACGGCATTTTCAACCCGGCCCTTTTCGTTTCCCTTGCCCACATTGCAAGGAGCGATGGTAAAGCCGTAATGGCCCGCAAAGTCAAGGTACCGGGGGTTCAATACCGGGCCTTTGCCGACAATGCGCTGCAGCACGGCGGACTTGAGATTGTCCACCATGACTTTTTGGACACATCCGCCAAAAAAATCAAAGGCACGCTGGTGGCAGCCCAAAAAATGTTCCATGGTCTGGGATACCGTAAACTCAACATACATCATACGGCTGTAGCACAATACCATGACAAAAAAACTCAGCTTGCGATGGGTGTCGCCCACGGTGACGGACCCGTACGATCCCCAGTCAACCTGGGCGCATTCTCCGGGAGCAAATGACAACGTAAGATATGCGGGTTTCTTTTTCGGCCTAATTTTTGTGAGGTAGTCCTTGACGATGGTATACCCGCCGCCAAAACCTTTTTCCCGGATTCGCTCAAAAATCTGGGCGGCGGTATAGGGGTGAAAATCGAGCATCCGGATGATTTCGTTTTTAAAGGGATCAAGCTTGCTTTGCCTTGCAGGCGATTGTCGGGGGATAAATTTTTTTGCAGCAACCCACCGGAGCGCGGTCCTCGGATCGATCCCCATCTTGTCAGCGATCTGGGAAGGCTTTAATCCTTTTTGATCATGAAGATGCCGGATTTGCAGGAACTGTTCATAATCAATCATGGGCCTTCTCCGTTATGGTTTTAAAAATATGGCCAAGGATCTGTGCTGCATCACGGGTTCTTGGATTTGGTGTCGGCGGCGGTGGGTCCAGGGGAAGAACCTGGTAAAGCGGAGTTTTAAAAACAACAAGCTCATTGCGGATCAGCTGATCCCGGGCCCGGCAGAGAGTGTCCTGATCCATGCAAAGTCGTTTTTGGATCGATATGTCCGAGTAATAGCTGAGTCCCTTGGCATCCGCAACGGTAATCAAAAACAGGTACAGTGCCGCGGCAGCATGGCTGCAGGTTTCTATTTTCCCTTCACGGACCAGGCGATGATCCACCCAGCCGAACGACCGGGGGATCTGTCGGATACGACTGGGATTGACCGGGTGTTTTTGCAACATGTTGGCCTCCTTGTACGGAATTGGGTTGATAGAGAATATCGTTGCCCAATTGTTGCATGCGGCCAATAGCATTTGCGATGTCATCTTGTAACGCAAACCCGGTTAAATGAGCAATAAGCCCAATCAAAACAGAAGGTTGTGTCATGCAGTAATCTTGTAACGCATTGTCCGCAAAACTGCATGTATCTATTTGTTTTTTATTTGTATTTTCCCGGCAGTGATCTTGTAACGCATTTTGTGAAGATATCTTCCTGTGCCAGTAGCCCGGATGTTCTTTGCGCCATTGCCGGACTCGTTCGACATGGTCAGGCCCCTTGAAATAGTCGGCATTTTCGGGTTTTTCAAGCCACTTTTTCTGACTTTCCGCCTTCGCGGCTTTCCGACATGCTGGCTTCTGGCAATGCTTCTGTCTCTTGGCATTGCGGTAATCAGGCAGGAACAGTTCTTTGCAGTGCTTGCATTTGCGTTGTTTTCTTCGCGTCATTGGCCGGCACCTCCCGGTTCAATGTATTACGGAAGAAGATGGAATTGAAGAAAAAGGGAAGAAAAAGAAGAAAATATTTTAAAAATAATAAGTTGGAAGAAAAAGCAACCGCTTGACGCTACATTTTCAAACCGCCAGGTTTATGACATTTTCATACTGGCGCTGACATGGGGTCACCAACATCAGATATTTAACCGATTCTTCCTACTTTCCGTTGGCTTGGAAACGGTTTTGACAGCCATCTCTTATAAGACCACCTGAGAGCTTTTTTCCAGGTGGTCTTATAGTTGAAGAATCTTTGCTGTTTAACTGTTAGATCTCAAAACTACTGCTCCGATTGCCTGCTGGACCCGCCTTCTCTTGCCGCGCAGCCATGATTATTTCAGGCGCGGACTACCGCAAGTTAAAATGCCTGATTGTAAGTGGTTGCCATTCTGAGATCTAAATCCACAAT
>SLIE01000066.1 GCA_007135795.1 Desulfobacterales bacterium | reverse complement strand
TTCCGATTTTTCAGCGCCCAGACGTTTGGCTGCTGTAATCCCTGCTGCTGCCGCACCGGGACAGCACGCATTGTGATTGGAAAGCCCCTCGGCAATAACCCCTTCCGGGTCCATGGCAAGCATTTTTTCAACAACGGCCCTGTCATTTTTATCCCGTACCCATTCATAGGCCTTGCGGCCGCTCCCCGCAGGAGAAAACCCAAAGTTCGGGCCGTAATGGGTCAAATCCGTCGATGCGATAATTATCAGCCTGAGCCCAAGCGTTTCCGCGGTTTTTACAACAGTGTCCCCGATCTCCATTGCTGCCGGACCGGCAGGCGGGCCTATGGTCAGGACCTTTGCACCGTTAAAAAAGTATTTCACAAACGGCATCTGCACCTCGATGGTGTTCTCAGGCGTAAACGCATCGGGCGTTTCCACGGTGAACTGAATTTGCGATGCCAGTTTCTCCCCCAAATCTTCGGCGACGTCAATGATTCCAAGCGGTGTATCCCACCCGCCTTCTTTCATGATTACGGGTCTGGTACCGGCAGGCATGTGCATGCCGAAGATGACAATGACATCGGGGGGGTGCTCAGAACTGGATTTTGAAAGGATGTTAAAAACGTTGCAGGCCAGATCGCCTGAAAATTGCCAGCCGGCATGGGGAACAATGCCGGCCTTGATGTCACCTTTCAGGTGTGTGCCGAGAGGTTTATGATTTAAAAACGTCTCAATTTCGTTTACGCATTCCTGTCGGCTGCCGGGATACCAGGTTCCGGCCAAAGTGGGTTTGCGAATGCTCATGACGCCACCTGTATTCGGATTTTGGTTTCATTTTCCAGTCCGGCTGGAATTTTTTGGCAACTTCTTGTGGCGCTGCTGGAGAAAGCAAGCTCAGTGCCAGTCTACGGTATATCGCAGGTGGCGTCGAGCGTTGCTTTGTCCGAAACAGTCATTTCTACTTAAAGCGTTTGAATGCCCGCTCAAACCCCGGAAGGGCATCGGTAATGGTTCGGTCTTCAACGCAAAAACTTAATCTGAAGTAACCGGGGGTTCCAAATCCACTCCCCGGTACGGCAAGGATTCTCTCTTCCTGAAGCGCCTTTACAAATTCGATTTCATCGGGAACGGGCGATTGCGGGAAAAGATAAAACGCACCGTCAGGCGGCACAAAACGAAATCCGAAATCCGCAAGCCCGTTACAAAGGATGTCTCTCTTGCGGGCATATTCGGAAATATCGACATGTTCACCCTGAAGCCCCCCCACGACCCGTTGCATGATGGCCGGCGCATTGACAAATCCAAGGATCCTGTTGGCCAGAGCCATCGCCTGAAGGAGCATCTCTTTTTCATCCGCTTCGGGGTTTACAGCGACATAACCGATGCGTTCGCCCGGAATCGAAAGATCTTTCGAGTGCGAGGTCGCAATGAAGCTGTTGCTGTAGTATTTGAAAACCGAAGGCACAGCAATCCCATCATACGTGATTTTCCGATAGGGTTCATCTGAGAGAAGGTATATCGTCCTTCCGATTGTCCTGCTTTTTTCACGAAGCAGATCCCCCAGGGCACCAAGGGTTTTTTCAGGGTAAACCCTTCCCGTCGGATTGTTGGGCGAGTTGATCAACACGGCGGCTGTTTTTTCCCCGATGGCCCGCTCAATCGCTTCAATATCAATATCGAAATCAGAACGGGTTTTTACGGGAACAAGCTGGCCGCCATGATTGTCCGCATAAAAACCATATTCCACGAAATATGGGGCCGGCGTGATGATTTCATCTCCCGGGTTCACAATCGCCTTTAAAATGATGTTGAGACCGCCTGCGGCGCCACAGGTCATGATGACATCATTTTCAGTTATTTTAGCGCCCTGTTCCCGGGTGATAAACTCGGCAACTGATTTGCGGACATGGGCGTACCCGGTGTTCGGCATGTATGCGTGAACACCGGGCGCTTCGTTTTCAACAATCGATTTGAGATATCGCCTGAACGCAGGAGGCGGGGGAATGCATGGATTTCCCAGAGAGAAATCATATACGTTGTCTGATCCATGTATCGATTTCAGGCGGGCGCCCTCCTCGAACATTTTGCGTATCCAGGAGGAAGACGCTACAAATCCGGCCATCTTTTCGGCAATACTCATTAATACTTACTCCGGAAGCGTTATCAGGTATATTGATTAAACGGACTCAACGGATTTTACTTCCGGCAGTTCCTGTTTCAGGATTCGTTCGATGCCGTTTTTAAGCGTCATCTGGGACATGGGACAACCGGCGCAAGCACCTTGCAGACGAACCTTGACTATGCCATTGTCGATCTCCACGAGCTCCACATCACCACCGTCCGCTTGAAGGGAAGGGCGGATCTTATTAATAACCGTTTGTACTTGTTCTTTATCCATTTCTATCTCCTTTTAATGACTGCTTTATTTAATTTAAATGAAAAGTGTTTACACCAGGCCGGGACTTGAAACGTTACCCGGCAGCCGGCCAGGATTGTCCAGTATCATCTGATACACAATCAGGTCTGATACACAATCAGGCAAAATACCACCTGAATATAAGTCACATGCCTGATATATGCAAATATTAAAAAACTACTTGTAAATCAATGAAAATCAGTTCCAGTCGTATCCGGATCGTTAAAAATCGTTCATGCTTCACACTGGTTCATTTGCCCTGCTGATTGTAAAAAGCTGTTTTAAATGCCATGAAATCGTCGTTTTCAATCGCTTTTCGCAAACCCGCCATGAGATGTGTGTAATAGTGAAGGTTGTGTATGGTATTCAGGTGGTACGACAAGAGCTCACGGCACTTGTATAAGTGGTGCAGGTACGCCCGGGAGTAGTTTGCGCATGTGTAGCAGCCGCAGTTTTCGTCAACCGGCCGGGTGTCCGTCCTGAAACGGGCATTGCTTAAGTTGATGGTTCCGGATGGGATGAACAACTGGCCGTTCCTGGCATTGCGCGTGGGCATGACGCAGTCGAACATGTCCGCCCCGAAACCGACCATTTCGACGATATCCGCCGGGGTTCCCACGCCCATCACGTAACGGGGTTTCTCCGCCGGGAGATGTGCCAGGGTGCTCTCCCCGATTTCATACATCAGCGGCTTGGGTTCCCCCACGCTGAGCCCGCCGACCGCGTACCCCGGAAAGTCGAGGGCCATGAGTTCCTCCGCCGATTGCCGGCGCAGATCGGGGTACATGCCGCCCTGGACAATGGCGAACAACGCGTTTTGCTCGTTGCCGAGCCTTTTTTTCCGCTCCAGGCAGCGCGCGGCCCACCGGGTTGTCAGTTCCAATGCGTTTTTTGCGGTTTCGTGGTCGGCCGGGTAGGCAATGCACTGGTCCAGGCACATCATGATGTCGGAATCAAGGGCTCCCTGCAGTTCCACGGCGTCCTCGGGCGTAATGAGATGCCTTGACCCGTCGATGTGGGATGCGAATGCATACCCTTCCTCTGTTATTTTCGATATCCCGGCAAGGGAAAAAATCTGAAAACCCCCCGAATCCGTCAGTATCGGGCGTTTCCAGTTCATGAACCCGTGCAGGCCGCCAAAAAGCCGGATAATCTCCGGCCCGGGGCGCAGGTACAGGTGGTAGGTGTTCCCAAGGATAATCGGCGCACCGATGGTTTCGAGCGCTTCCGGCGTGACCCCCTTTACCGTCCCGAGGGTCCCCACCGGCATGAAAACCGGGGTCATGATTTTGCCATGGGCCGTTTCAAGCACGCCCGCGCGGGCGCGCGACGTGCCGGAGGCGGCGGTGACGCTGAAATTCATAAACTTACCTTTATTAATTGCAGGGCGGATGCTTACCGGATGAACATGGCGTCCCCGTAACTGTAAAAACGGTATTTTTCACGAATCGCTTCTTCGTAGGCGCCAAGGATCGCGTTTCTGTCCGAAAAGGCGGATACCAGCATCAGCAGGGTCGATTTGTGCAGATGAAAGTTCGTGATGATTGCATCCACGGTTTTAAACCGGTACCCCGGGTATATAAACAGGTCGCACATCCCAGAGCCGGCCTCGACATGCCCCTTCTCATCCGCCAGGTATTCCATTGTCCGCACGGAGGTGGTTCCGGCCGCAATGATCCGCCTGCCGTTGGCCTTTGCCCTGTTTATGGCCGCGGCTGTTTCCGGGGCGACGATATAACGTTCGCTGTGAATGGCGTGCTTGCGGATGTCCCCCTCCCGAACCGGCATGAACGTGCCGTAACTGACGTGAAGCGTGAGAGAACAGCGCTCGACTCCTTTTTTTTCAAGGGCCTCGATGATTTCGGTC
>SLIE01000181.1 GCA_007135795.1 Desulfobacterales bacterium | reverse complement strand
TTTCGTCAAGGTCAAGGACGGCGAAAATTTTAACCGCAGGAATACTGGACGTATTTTGAGGATTAAAATTTGAGCCGGACGCAGAGATTGGCGAAAAAGACGGTTTTCGTTCAGGCACTATCTAACGGATCAACCCTGTTAAAAGGGTCTCAACCCCCTTTCCGTATCAAAGGCCGGCAAAATATGCTATCTATGCCGACCTGAGAGGATTTAAAAATTTTATCTAAAACAGTTTATATGATATGGTCACCAGAATAAGCGCTTCTTGCTTATTGACCCCGAAACAGGATATTTCATATGCCATTGAGACTTCTGATCCTTACCACATCAACATTGCTGATCATCTTCGGCATGCACTTTTTCCTATTCAAGAGTATTATTCATTTCTTCCATATAACCAAACCGTTATCCCGCGTCACCATTTATGCATTAACGATAGTGCTGACAGGAATCGTTATCAGTGGCTTTATCTTTGCCCGTCAAAGCGGCGCCTGGTGGGTTAACGGATACTACCTGTTTGCTGCCACCTGGACGGGTTTTCTCATCCACCTGATCGTTGCCGCGGTGCTTGTGTGGATGATGATATTTCTGGTTCACATAATCAAACTGCCGATCGGGCGCAGCACAATCGCGACCTTGTTTCTGCTTGCAGCATGTACGTATAGTATATATGGCATTTTTACCGCCTTTTCCCCCAGGATCCGGGAAATCCCTGTTCACTTTGAAAAAGTCCCTCCCGCATGGGAAAACAGTAAAATTATTCATTTGTCCGATATTCATTTAGGTCGCATACACGGAAAAAGATTTACAGAAAGACTGGTTCGACAAGTAAACCAGCATGAGCCCGACATTATCGTAATCACGGGAGATATTTTGGATGGGCTTGGCGGGAACCACGGTGAACTGATTAAAATTTTGGACAACCTTAAGGCTGAGAGAGGGGTTTTTTTCGTCTCAGGCAACCATGAAGGCTATATCGGCAAAGCGCGAACCCTTCAACTGCTCAAGCAAACAACGATGATCCGACTGGACAATCAGTTTGTCGAAATGGACGGGCTGGAACTGGTCGGCGTCAGCTACCCCGGGATCCAAACCCCTTCAGAAATCGACAACCTGCCCGAAGGTTCGCGAAAAGATGGCAATGTGAGAATTCTTCTTTTCCATACCCCGACCAGCATTGTTTCAAGCGGAGGAGACAGGGTTGACCGTCACTTTACCACGTATTGGATGCCAAATACGTCATTTGCCGCGAACAAGTACATTCATGCGGACCTTCAACTCTCCGGCCATACCCATCACGGTCAGCTTTTCCCATTCAATATTGTAACCCGCCTGCTTTACAAGGGTTTTGATTACGGCCTGAACAAGTCCGGGGATTTATATGTTTACACAACGTCCGGTGCCGGCACCTGGGGCCCGCCCATGAGGACCGCGACCATATCCGAGATCGCGCTCATCCGGTTACAAAAAACACAGGAAGAATAATTAAATCAAGAATGATTCTTCTCTTCGTTCTTTTTTTAAGAAGAATTGTTATTATTCGTTGTTTTAAAAAGAAAACGATGCACAAAGGAACGGGACAACAACGGCAGACAACGAAGCAGAAGCGCAACTGTTAACAGGGAAAAGATCAGCCTGCCGAAAAGAATTCCGGAAAGATGGCCGCCCAGCATCACCATGAGCAGTGTATCTTCTATCAGGCTGTGAGTAAGGCCCATCAGGGTGATCGAAGCAAACACATCTTTGGGCTGAACCCGTCCGGATCTGGACTCCCGAATGATGAGACCGCCACCGTAAGTTAGCCCCATGGTCATACCCACAATCGTCAGGGGGGCTGCTTCCTTGCCGATACCCAGCAACCGGAGCAGGGGTTGGAGAGTCCGCACCAGCAGTTCGGTTATCCGCAACCATGTCAGTATCCGCATCAGGCTGATCAATGCCAGGATAACGCAGAAAATAAAACCGAGATTTCGCAGCTGGGACACACCCCAGGCCAGAAAACCAGGTTCTTTGCTGCTTTCCGCTTGCCAGAATATGACATTTTCCTGCTGCAGTGAACCTGTCGTAAAATAGAACCAATGCAGGATAAATCCCAGCACCAGGGCACCCCCGACACGCATCAGGGCCTGGAACCAAAACCGGTTTCCGGATTTCTGGGCAATCTTGACTTCAACCGGCAAGGCATGGGCCACCAGGATCAAAGTAGATAGTACCGTGACCTGGGCCACGCTCAGCGGGTGTTCCAAAGCCAAGGACAAAAACACTACCGCCGCCCCATAGATATTGTTCACCAGGGCTGTGGCCCAAACCAGGCCCATTTCCGGAGGCAACCCCACTACCCGCATCAACGGCTCGAGAGGTACCGCCAGGTAGGAAATCCATCCCAACACCTGTAATAACTTGACTAAAATCAATATTGGAACCATTATTTTAAATAGCTCCAAACTGACCTGGACCGCTTCCCGGAACACCTGCGCAATGGTTCGCTGATATGATTCGATTCTGCTTAACGACAAAATCACCACCTCTGTATTGGGCCAGAGATTCGCACGCGCTCATGCAACCCAGGGCACCTTATATCTAGCGAGGACCCCTAAAGCAAGATACCGCATAGCCGCATACCTGAAGAGTATACCGTACCTGTTTAGGGGAAACACATGGTTGCTAACGACGTAAAATCAATAATTGGAAAATTGGAGCTCCCAGGGGTTGCTCCGCCAAACCCTGCACGCGCATGTAAAAAGTTCAAGATCAAGGGTTGCGAAATCCCGTAGCATGCAGAGAACGTAGGTGTACGTGTATGTCTACAAGGCGTAAGCCGCAAATCCGAGGGATTGCTCGCAGGTTCAGATATTGGATTTTTACAAAGTCGTCAGTATTCAAACTCCTTGCATAGATTGATGGATAAGTCAATTTTTCAATTATCCACTGGAGCGTATACGACAAAGATTGCCAATGTCGCACCTAAAATAAAGCTTGACTTTGACCTCCATGATTTATACGTATAAGTGATTAATAAACAAAAGCTTTTTACTATAATCGATCTAAAAAAAAGATCACACCCGCTGGCAAACCATGAGGCGATGAAAAGCGGCACATATACCTGATATGCGAGCATTTTGAAAAGCCTCACAACGCCGCCAGGGGATGTTAGATTATTTAGGTCGCTTGTACTCTTCAATGTCCTGAAAAGGGACTACCCCATGCAGATCAAAGACCACATATTGTATCATGACCTTCACCTCGAACCGGATACGGAATACTTCCTGTATATTGGAGAGTTAAAGGCAAATTGCCTGAATCAATTTCTCAAAGAATCCCTAAGCAGGATATTTGCCAGAAAGTTTGATTTCATATCTATTCTACCGGATGTATTGTCCCGCTATCCGCGACAAAATATTCTGGTTATAAATCCCCGCAGTAATGTACATATCTCCGAATGTGGGAAAAAGGTTTGTTGCCGTCTTTCCGGAAAAGAATTTAATCGCACGGTCTCTGAATCCGAAACCGTAAACAATCTGATTCATGAGCTTTCCGAAAAACAAAGCAGGGTCTTTATACATGTCTATGAATCCATGCCGGAGATGACCCTGCCTCGCATTCCCGGGGTTTCCCTTCTGGGACCGGAACCCGAACTCGCCGATCAATGGAACAATAAGCACTATCAATTACAAATATTTCAAAATACGACCGTGCCGGTCATCAATTTCAAGATATGTGAAAATTTTGTCGAACTGCTGCAGGTCACGGACAAGCTCTGGAATCAATGGAAAGACGGCATCTTCATCAGTCAACCCTATTCCGCGGCCGGGATGAACAGTTTTATCGCCCATGCTCCGGAAGACATAAAAGCATTTGCCGGGCGTGGTGATTCAAAATACCTTGCAAGCAAATACATTCCGCACGTTTCTGACCCGACGGTACTTGGCGTGGTAGCTAACCCCAATGACGTCTACATCGCTGCCGTGGCTGACCAGGAGATTGAAGGAGGAAACACATTCAAAGGGTCTGTCTTCCCTTCGGCCCTCCCCCTGAAAATTCAGGATGAACTTAAAGAACATACCCGGACCGTGGGACGCCTACTTGGTCAGAGCGGATACCGGGGCATCTTTGGTTGTGATTTTATTGTGGATGACCACGAGCAGATCCATTTTGTGGAGCTGAACGCCCGCAAGCAAGGTACCACCATGGAGATGACCTGTACCCTGGAAAATCTGCTCCCCGCGGAAGCCGCATCTTTGCTGGAAATTGAGTTTTTTGCCATCACCGA
>SLIE01000071.1 GCA_007135795.1 Desulfobacterales bacterium | reverse complement strand
TTTATAACAACACCCGGCATGACAAAAGATCAGGGTTTCAATTGAAATTCCTCGGTTTGCCCCATGCCAAGATCGAAAACCCGGTCCCGAAAGCCGATTTTGACCGGCGCTGCCGCACAGGGGAGGGATTTGATCTGCAATCTCGCCTGGGTAATATCGATTTCCAGTGCATGCCCGCGGTAATGAATATGCATGTGCAGCCTGCCGATCTCTCCCGGCAAAACCGGATTGAACCATAACACATCATTGCGAACCACAATCCCGGTGTAGCCACGGTCAAGAATATCCGCCGTCCCTGCCATCGCGCCCAGGTGAATCCCCTCCGGCGTGGTTCCGCCCTGGATGTCCGCCACATCACTTTCCAGTGCTTTTGTAAACAATTCCCAAGACCCCGCCCTGTTTGAACGGGCCAGCACCCAGGAATGGACTACCCGACTCAGCGTGGAACCATGGGAGGTTCGGTGGAGATAGTAATCGACGTTTTTGGGAATTGTCTGATATTCAAACGGGTAATTTAACTTCTCGAAGATTTCTTTTAGCTCTTCGGAAGAGAAAAGATAAAACAGCATCAACACATCGGCCTGCTTCGACAACTTATACCGGTTCGGGGTGTCATTTTCAGCTTCCAGAATCCGGTCCAGTCGTTGGATATCACCATATTTTTTCTGGTAACCGTCCCAGTCGAATTCCTCCAACCGGTCGTACCCCTCGAATTGGCTGATGATGCCATCCCCGTGGAAAGGTATTTTCATCTTCTGGCTGATCTGCCGCCAAAGGGCCTTCTCGTCTTCGTCAAGGCTGATTTTTTCACACACTTCCTTGCAGGAAACCTCGTCCAGAATATCAAACAAATCGAGTGCCCGGCTCAAAACCCACGCAACCATGACGTTCGTGTAAGCATTATTGTGCAAACCCGGTTCTTCGGTGTCCGGGTAGGCATCGTGGTATTCGTCTGGCCCCATGACACCCAGGATTTCATATCGGTCCAACTTCTCATTATAGGTCGTGATGCTCGTCCAGAAACGCGCGATTTCAAAGAGCATCTCCGCTCCGAAAAAGCCGAGAAACTCCATGTCCCGGGTTACCTGGTAGTACTGCCAGAGATTATAAGCAATGGCGACATTGATATGGCGCTGCAAGTGGGAATTATCCGGAAGCCATCGGCCTGACTTCGGGTTCAGGTGCAACCGCTGTGTTTCTTCCCGACCGCTGCTGCCGCTTTGCCACGGATACATGGCACCCAGGAATCCCGCCTCTTTTGCAGCCCGCCGGGCTGCGTTCAGTCGACGGTAGCGATACATAAGAAGTGCACGGGTGACCTCGGGCACGCGAAGATTCAGAAGGGGGAAAATATACAACTCGTCCCAGAAGATGTGTCCCCGGTAGGCCTCTCCGTGCCATCCCCGGGAAGGGACCCCCACATCCAGATCCTTGGTGTGCATGGATGATGTTTGGAGCAGGTGAAACATGTAAAGGTGAATAATGCGGTCGGTGCGCTCTCCCTTTCCGGGATCACTCGAGTCAAAGTTGATCTTGAAACGCCGCCACAAATGTTCCCAGGCCAGAACATGGCTTTCGAGGAGCTCCCCAAATCGCGGTGCATCCGTGAGCGCCTCTCGTGCAGCCAGGTTGCAATTGGATATTGCACGATCACCGGACGCGAAAAGGGCGATGACTTTTTCGATCGTGACCGTATCGCGCACCTCAACATCGATGGTGAAATGCTGGGCAATATAGCCGGCCTCCCGGGCCGTGGTCCGGTTTAAAACCAATGCTTCTCCATCTTTGAATGCCCGGGTTCTGGCGGCCTGGGCGACCCGAAGCTTGGACTGGTTGGTGCGAACCTCCAGAAAAATTGTATCTTCTTCCGGCTCATCGGTCTCCAATGGTTCCAAATGCCTGCTGTTAAGGGCTTTGTACCGTTCAACCCCGGCATTGACCACCCGTCCGTCCAGTGCGGATCGGACCTCGATCTGACCTGACCAGTTCTCGGCGGTCAGAATGGTTTCCAGGGCTGCATAGTGGGGGTTGTCCATGTGAACCAGGCGGCGGTTTTCCATTGTGGTGATACGGTCTTTTCCATCCTGAAACCGTATTGTCCGATGGAGCAATCCCCGTTTCATGTCCAGTTCCTGGCGATAGGAAAGGATTTCAAACGCCGTCACATCGAACCACTCACCATCATTGATCCTAAAGGTCAGCGGCAGCCAGTTCGGCATATTCACAAGGTCTTCGTTTTCGATCTCCCGACCCGCGATTTCCGTTTTCAGCCGGTTATACCCGCCGGCGAGGTATGTCCCCGGGTAATGAATTTTACCGGCTTCCGACTCCGCAGCCGCCCCCCGGGTGGCAAAATAGCCGTTGCCGAGCGTGCAGAGCGCTTCCCGCAAACCCTCCTTTTCCGGGTCAAATCCGTCATATCGGAATACCCATGTACTCGTTGCAGTCATTTTGGTCCTCCCTGAAGCAATTCGGTGAGATCTACCAGAAATTCCCGAACCTGCCGACAGTCATCCAGCGCATATCGTGCCGCGGAATGTGGCGGCGTCTCCTCGGCGTCTTCCCCTTTTACCAGGACACTGATGCCGCCATCCTGGAGAACCCGGAAAGCATCTTCATCGGTTACATCGTCACCCATATAGAGCGGTAAAACATCAGGTCGATCCAGATCCAGCGCATCCATCAACCAACACAGTGCTTTTCCTTTATGCCAGTCAATTTCAGGCTGCAATTGAAAAACTTTTTTCCCGCTTCCCTTGCGAAGACCGGCGTGCTCTGACAAAACCCGATCGACAGCCGCTTCCACCTCCTGTTTCCGGTTTTTTTCAACCTTTCGGTAGTGCACCGCGATAGAAAACTTTTTCCTTTCAACCAATACCCCCTCGAACCTGTCCAAATACGCCCGAATCGATTTTTCCGCGCTGTCTAAAACCGGCAGGGACCGGGTCCCCTGCTCGGCGCTGATCAACCGGCCTGCGGGGCCGGAGATGTCAAAACCGTGGCTGCCGGCATAGGACAGGCCATCGATTCCCACAAGCGTTTCAACATTTTTCCGGTCCCGCCCGCTGACCACCGCCACGGTGCAGTGTGTTGCAAGGGCAGCCACCGCGCCGCGCATTTCTTCGGACAAAACCGCCAGATCGGGGTGTTCGACGATCGGCGTCAGGGTTCCGTCATAATCCAGGGCAACAAACAGACGCTTTCCAGCAATCTTTTTCTTAATCTCGTCGAGGGATGAGAGCGCGGATGGAAGGTCCTTAACCGTGTTCACACATAAGGGCCGTTTCCCTTCCACGGTGAGCTCCAAAAGCGTCTTCACAACGACATCGGCCCCCTTTTCTTTCAAGGCCACGGCATGACCGGAACCATTCACGCCCAACACAGCGCCAAATTTACCGCGTCTACCAGCCTGAACGCCGGGCACCGCTACCGCCAGAACAAACGCGCGCTCGGGTGACACGTCAAGCTGTCGCGCAGCTTCGAGGAACAAATCCGTCCCGGGATCGCCCTCAAGGCCGGATTGTTCTGAAATGACGCAATCAACCCGGACATCAAACAAATCTTCGATCCCTGCCGCCTTTAAAACGGCCTGGCAGCTCCCATCAAAGGAAACAACCGCTGTCCGAAACCCGTTATCTTTTAGTAATTGAAAAAATTCAATTGTAGTTGCATCGACTTCCACACCAAGGGTTTCAAGATGTTTCGCGAATAACTGGCTTTTCCGATTTCCCAACCCGCAAATGGTTTCAGCGCTCGGGGGGTCATTCGGAGAGCCATGCGGCAAGTCTATACCCCGGGATTCAAGAAAAGACGCTACCCCCTCATAAACAGGCTTGCCCGCGATGTAATGGTGGTAATCCCTCTCCTTGTCAAAGGGTACCCCTTCTCCACCCGTCACTGGTATTTTGCTTTTTAGATATTCATCAAAGAGGGTTTTCCAAGACACGGCATGCGCCTTGGCGGCATTTGCGACAACACCCTCCAAACCGGACAAAACAGCATCGCATCTTTTTCTGGTAATATCAAAAGCCGGCGATTGGCATAACATTTCATCTCTCCTTATTTCACCACCCATTTTGGTAAATCCCTGCACGCCTTACCGGCAATAGGGAGGATGTTCCGACTTGACGGCTTCTTGAGAAAAACCAATTATCATCCTGTAACTCATAAAAAACGTAACCCTGTTGGCCGAGAAGTCAAAGACGGCCTTGCAGATATGTTTAAGGCCGGGGATTTTGTTTGTAATACAATCTGGCATTGAATCGTCTTTT
>SLIE01000490.1 GCA_007135795.1 Desulfobacterales bacterium | reverse complement strand
GTTATTGGTTGCCGAACCCGTTGGAGCGTTCGCAGTCGGGGCAGTGCCAGGTGATGCCGTTACAGGTCATGCCCCAGATGTTTTCGTGCATGCAGGTTTGGCATATGGCAAAGCCGCAGCGGCATGTCCAGGAGAAAGGGGTGATTTGGCGGCAACAGTGGCATTCACTGTTTGCGGCCCTGCTGGGGTGTCTGCGGTGGTAAGTCGGTTTTTTGTCATGGGAAACGGGCATTGAAGATCTCTTTTTGATTAATTCATGATTGTGCGGTCATGGAGGTCGATAGCATAGTTCGGGGTTATGGTATAGCAAAAAACGCACGGGCATTTTCAGCCAGGAGCAGCCGGAGGAATTCGTGATCCTGGTATTTTGCATGGATGTGTTTGAGTTCACGGTCCCATGCGTATGGAATGTTGGGAAAATCGGACCCATACATGACGCGGTCAGCTCTTAACGCGTCGAGATTGTAAGGAAGCCGGACCGGAAAATAGTCTGTCACGGCCATGGCGGTGTCCAGCCACAGTGTATCGTATTTTTCGATGAGCATCTTGTATGTTTCAAATTCGTCAATGCCAAGGTGGGGTACGCATACTTTGAGGCGTGGATAAGCATCGAGCACGGTTTCAAGTTTTTCAGCGCTGCACAAAAGATGAGGATCGCATTTGTATGCGGAGCTTTTCGGTTCCCGGCTTGCGTGCATGACCAGGGGTTTGTTTTCAGCCTGGCAAAGTTCGTAAATCAGTTTCATGTCCGGGCCGTTCAAATCAAAACATTGCACATGCGCGTGGAGCTTGACGCCATGCAGTCCTGCCTTGAAAGCCTTTTGAAGGATTCCGGTGCTGCCTGGTTCCCCCGGAAAAACTGTTGCCATACCGACAACTTGCCCGGGAAATGCCCGGCACAGTTCGCCCATGTATTTATTCAGGTCTTCTGCGATCCCCTGTTTATGGGCGTACTGAAACGCCACGATCTGCCCTACGCCTCTCGACAAAAGGTAGTGGATCACCTCTTTTGAACTTAAGCGGTACCGTATCGGCCAGGCATATTCATCAAACCACGAATGGATGGCTTTAAAAAGACCGGTGGGAAAAACATGGACATGGGAATCCACGATAAATGGCAGTCCGTCCGGAACAGTCGCTTCTTCCGCGTCGTTTAATGCGCCAAGTTTCATTTCCGTCATATCAACACCTCTTTTATCCAGTGCCCGAATTATAATTCTTGAATGGTCAATCGCTGTTGTATTCAGACTGTTTAATTGTTATATATTTTATAGTATAAACTATCGAATTAACCTCAATTGGTATTATTTTTAGATGAACTCATTTTACTTCCGGGTCCTGATTTTAATTTTTTTTTGTACCCTCTCCCAGGCCACTCCCCTGCACGCTTTAATGACGGATTCAGAATACTCGGAAAAACTCACTTACATAGAGCACGATGAGCTCTTTAACCTGTACCAACCCTACCTGTACAATATTTCCGCATACAAACCGGTTTACTTTCTTGCAGGAACGAACCCCAGGGATACCAAATTTCAACTCAGTCTGAAATACCGCTTTATCGGTCGTGATGGATTTATGGAAGGCCTCCGCCCATGGATCAGAGGTTTTCACTTTGCATATACCCAGACCTCGTTCTGGGACCTGAGGGGGGATTCAAGACCTTTTGAGGATACCAGCTACAAGCCGGAATTATTTTTCCTCTCCCCGAATCTTTTTCCCGGAAAAGGAAGCTCTCACGCATTTATCCAGACCGGTTTCGAACACGAATCAAACGGGCAGGCCGGGGACACGTCCCGAAGCACCAACTACATATACGTAAAACCGATTTACGTATTTTTCCATCAAAAAAGCAAACTCGGATTCCAGGTAGCACCGAAGATATGGACATATGTGAAAAACAATGACAATACCAACCCGGACCTGGAAAAGTATCGCGGCTACTTTGATTTGGAAGTAAAGTTCGGGAGACCGGATGCCGCGGTACTTGAAACACACTGGCGGTGGGCAACGGAAGGGCATTCGGTAAGACTCGATTTGTCATATCCACTCGATCGGTTACTCAATGTCAATCTGCAGTTTTACCTGCATGCCCAATACGTCAATGCACTTGCCGAAAGCCTGCTTAATTATACCGAGCGCAATCAAGCACTGCGCCTGGGCATTTCCATCGTACGATAGTGCCCGAATGAACCCCCTGATAATAAAAAAACTTTATCCTCGTCGGTCTAAGACAAAAAGAGCAGGATGTTCAGCATCAAATGTCCAGCAGATTAAAAAGCTGCTTTAACGCATCGCCTGGTGATTTTACCTTTATGGTGTGCATTCCCATCTTGCGGGCAGGTTTCAGGTTTCTGCCGATATCATCCAGAAAAACCGCTTCTTCAGAGGCTATGCCAAGCTTTTCCAGCACCAGTTTATAAATTTCAGGGTCCGGTTTTGCCAGGCCAACCCGGCTTGACTCTACAAAAACGTCAAATTCTTCCTTAAATGCATCTAATTGTGAAGCGATATCATCATCTGCTATCCAATTGTTGGTAAGCGCTGCGGTCTTGTATCCGGCTTTACGAATTCGTCGCACGGCATCGAGCATCTCGGGGCGCACCCGGGTGTAACTGTTAATGGCAGACATGATATCACGACTTGAGATTTTTGCCCCGACGCTTTGAATTTCCCTGTCAAACGCCACATAAAATTCATCCATGGGAATCTCTCCGCGCTCGAGCCTGGCCCAGGCCCCCTGCGGCCCGACATCAACGATCAGCTGATTGATAAAATTATGTTCAACACCATGTTTTTTTTCAATATCAGCCAGAATTTCCATGGGGGAATCCATCACCACCCCCCCAAGATCAAATATTACCGCCTTTATCGCCATTATCAATCCCTCCGTCTGAACCACAATCGTATGTTTGTTACAAGCGCCTCAATTTATGTAAAACTTATTGATTCGACGATTCGGATTTTTGCTTTTTATCAATAAAATTGACCATCTGAGATGCGATCAAGGTTACAATTTCTTCCGGCAAAAATTCGGATGGACCCATTTTCATGGCCATTTCGGTAATTTCCGCAGTACTTGCGGCCGGGTCACCGGTTTTTTTAAGTGACGCCTCGATTTGTCTGCGGTAATCTTTTGCCGCTTCGATCGATTGTTTCAGAAACATCTTTCCTTCATCCCCGGTTCGGGCACCGTAATGCTCTGCAAGCACTACCGCCACATCCCTTTTCGCCATTTTCTCAAGACTCTGCTGGTACTTGTCGAAATCCGAGTTGGCCGCGGTAAAAATCGCGTTGCCCGCTGCGATCCCTGCGGCATCAGATGTGAACATGGCCTTTTCTTCGGGCAGATAAACCGCTATGGAACAAGGGGAGTGACCCGGGACGGCGATAATCTCAAGCGTCAGGTCACCGCACATCAATTTCTGTCCGTCGCTCAAAACCGTCTCCACGGTGATCCCTTGAAAATCGTCCACCCGCAACATTTCCAATTTCCTGCCGACATTGAATTTCTTAACAGCAGCCTGATTCATAAAATTAATATTATCAATAACTTTTTGCTTAACCAGCATTTCTTTTGCCGGCTGTGAAGCGGCAATTACTATCCATGGCCATCTTTTTTTCAAAAACCCGACAATCCCGCAATGATCAAAATGCGAGTGAAGCACCAGAACCCGGCTGATCTTTTTTTCATCAATTCCAAATTTTTCGATCTGTTCCATAATATCGGGAATGGTATGAATCATACCGCCCCCGACCAGCACAGCATCGTTTCCCCCATCCACATGGTAGACAGTCGACTCTTCGCGTCCCAGGAGCGTGATTCGATCTGTCACCCTCCCTGCTTTTTTCATAATCATGACAACTCCTTACATTATACGGATGGATGTTTTGAATTATTTGAAAAAATCAATTAATTATTATATCATGATAAGAATCAGTATCAAATGACAACTTTGATGACATCGTTAAAAGTCGCGTATCAGAAGGTGACCGCGCGGATGTCCGGATGCCGTCGCAATTTCGGGAAGGGCGGACACGGGGAGTCACCTTTTTCATACCATGCCGGCTTTGGTTCGACTCACCCTAATTACAAGGAAATCCCATGAATTCGAAAATACTGCTAACCGGGGCCAACGGGTTTATCGGAAAACGGCTCTTATACAGGCTTGACCAAAGCGGGCACCAAATTCGCTGCCTTGTCAGGACTTCAGGGAAGATGACCCTTGATCTCCCTCTTGAAAATGAACCCGAGATCGTGCATGGCGACCTG
>SLIE01000479.1 GCA_007135795.1 Desulfobacterales bacterium | reverse complement strand
CGCTTTTCCCGCCTGATTTTTCCAGCAGGCGGATATCCGATATGATCATGGTTTTGTCGTAGGATTTGCACATGTCGTATATGGTCAGTGCGGCAATCGATACCGCGGTCATGGCCTCCATTTCAACCCCTGTCCGGTCCGATACCCGGACAAGTGCTTCGATATGAATGGCCGTGTTTTTTTTATCCGGGTGAAAATCGAGTTGAACGTGGCGAATATTCAGGGGATGACACATGGGTATCAGGGCGTGCGTTTGTTTGGCGGCCAGTATTCCGGCGATCCGCGCGGTTTCCAGAACATTGCCCTTTCTTGCGGTGTTGTTGATCACCTTATCGAAAGTATCCGGGTTCATGGTAATCGTTCCTCCTGCAACCGCCCGCCGATCCGTGACCTCTTTGTCAGTCACGTCGACCATCCTGACATTGCCTTTTTCATCCATGTGTGTAAAACCGTTCACATCATCTCCCTGAATAACGATCTTTATGTGTATTTCTAAGGTGTCCACTCAAAAAATGGAACCGGGAAGGTCAGGTATTCGGCAGTCACCGGTACTGCCTTAAAGCCGATACAAGATTTGCCGATACTCATCAAAAAGGCCTGTCTGATCCTGTCGCACCCAAGGTCGCAAAGCATGCGGGATCAGGCATAATGTTCGATTTTGTGCGTCACGTCCTGCTTGATGGCGTCAATGATCGACGTCATGGTGCCGAGTACATTTTCTCGAATATCACCACCAACAACCACTGACATGATTCGATTTCCCGGGAAAAGAGTTGTATTGTTGCTGATTTCAACCAGTATTTCAACAATCCCGGGCATTTTTTTGTGTCTCAGAACAATAGTATCCAGCAACTCTTTATCCACTTTCATTTCTATCATGGAGACCTGTTGTCCTTCTCTGGAAAACCCACGAACAATTCCGATATGGGTCAGAATCATTCCGATCTTTTCAGATTCCGGGTGATTTTCGATACGCTGGATCATGGTTGTCAAATTCATGGTTGTCAGGTTCATGCCGTCATCTCTTGTGTGCGTATATTGTGGACAGGTCAAACAGTCTTCCGTTCAGCCCTTTTAAAGCCAGGGGCGTTGAGTTCAGCGCCTCTGGCACGTATGCCACCGGAACACGAATTATGCGTTCAGGCAAGTCGTGTTTTCGGGTGCAACACGTTCTGCACCATATGATAATACGGTAATAAAATCAACCCGCATTACATACTGCTGCCGCAACCTGGATTCACTATCAGGCAGGCGATTTGTCTTGGGAAAAGGTCAGCGGCGGGATTTTCCATTGATGCTAGTGAGGGGCTGCGATGATCGTCTCAGCCCCTTATATCTTCCCTTGACGAGGTTAAAAAATTAAACCTCGGTAAGGACCACGAGAATAGATGCCGGCTCAGTCCCCAAAACTTTGAAACCCCGTTCCTCACCGGGTGCGATGTAGATCATTTGCCTGGCTTCAAGAATATGCTCCTCGGTTTTTCCGATTATCTTGATTTTGCCGGCAAGCACGACATAAACTCTCTCTTTAGGAGAAGAGGACATGTCAGCGCCACCCTCGGGAAGAAAGTGGGAGACCGCTATGGTTGTCCTCTGGCTATCCTCCCCTGCGACAACCTTATTCATACAGGAGCAATTGAAATGGCCTGGAGCGTCATACAAAGAGCCTTCTCCGATTCTAACTACTTTCATTGTCAAACCTTTCATTTGATGTTGAATATTATCGCCAAATAAACCAGAGGCGAAAACTGAATAATGATCTACTTTTCTTGTCACAGTCTATCCCGGGATAACATGCACGGTCCCCGCCGGGATGTCTTTTGTATCGTGAAATTATCTGATCACGTACCCGTGGCAAAATCACAGAGAGTCTGCATGAGGAAGCATTGGTTTACTGACTATTCAATTGTGCGTTCAATATAAAGTCCCATCCACTTAGCCGTCTTTGCAGATTTGTGACTCTTGCGAATGCATCAATTCTGACGACTCCGGAAAAAGTCCAATATCTTCGTTACGCGCAACCCCTCAGAATTCCCGGCTTACGCATTGTAGACATGTGCTTACACTTAAGTTTCCCGGATTATTCGATATTGCGCAAGCCTTGATCTTGGGCTTTTTACAAAGCCGTCTGGCCGCGACTTTTTACGTGCGCATCAATTCTGATGAACTTTTAAAAAGTCGTCAATTCTGGAACATTTGAAATCGAGGGTGTGTTTACTTAATCTAAGCCAAGTAACCTATCATTTTACAATATTTTGGTGATGTACTGCAAGCTTTTCGTTTCCTTCAATATCAGATATGATGCACGATCCGGATCATCAACCTGTCGCTGTTCAGTCGTCAGGTTGATGATCCGGTGTAAAATATATAAAACATTATATATTTGTGTCACAGTGATTTGTTGTGTGATTTACTTTCCCTCGGAATCACATGGGTTAATAGCTTGGCTAAAATGTTGCGCCCGCTTGGTAAATATTAGTGATATCGCTTGCGACCAAATTTTATAGCAAGTTTTTCCATTTTGTTACGCAGCGTATTGGGATGTACCCCAAGCAGTGTGGCAGCACCATTGGGTCCACTAATTCTTCCATCGACTGCATCGAGGATTTGGACAATATGTTTTCGGGTGACCGCATCGAGGGTGAGGGAATCTTTTTTCCTTTCCTCTTCTAAAGGAATGACTAACTGATCATTGCCAGGTTCCTCAAGCGAATGTTGAAAGGACAATGGTCCCTGTCTCTGCTCAATCAGAGCCCTTTCCACGGCGTTTTCAAGCTCTCGTACGTTGCCGGGCCATTTGCGTTCGCCAAGCCGGTCAATAGCGTCCGGTGCCAGTGCGGGTAGTTTGTGAATGCCGAGTTCTCTTGATTTTTTATTTAAAAAATAGTCCACCAGCAATTGGATGTCCATCTTGCGATGCCGCAACGGTGGTATGTGAATTGGAAACGCGTTGATGCGAAACCAGAGGTCTTCCCGGAATTCACCGCTCTGGACCATTTGGCGCAGGTCCCGATGGGTGGCGGCGATTACACGGATATCCAGATGTATGGGCGGAGACCCTCCGACACGTTCAATCTCTTGATTTTGCAAGACACGCAGGAGTCTGACCTGGGCCCAGAGGGGGAGTTCCCCAATTTCATCAAGGAAGATTGTCCCTTTATCGGCCCGCTCAAAACGGCCTCGCTTCTGGGCAATGGCTCCGGTAAAAGCGCCTTTTTCATGCCCGAAGAGTTCGCTGTCAATCAGGTGCTCCGGTATAGCGCCGCAGTTGACCTTTATAAAAGGCTCGTTGCGCCGCGCCGAGCTTTGATGGATGGCGTTTGCGATAACTTCCTTGCCGGTGCCTGTTTCGCCAACAATAAGTATCGTGTTTTTTAGTGGCGCGATCTGTGCCACGCTTTCCATGACATCCTTCAACCCGCCGCCTGCACCCACCACCTTATCTCCGGCATGAGCAATGAGTTCAAGATTGAAGGATCGATTATCCGAGGCGAGTTGCTCTTTTAGCCGGACCACCTGCTGATGCTTCAGCGCATTGGCCATGGCGATGGCAAAAGGTTCCTTGAGAAGTTGCAAGAGTTCGGCATGTTGATTTGTGAACCGGTTTTTGCCTTTGGCGAAAACATCCATGACGCCTAAACGCTGTTCCCCGATAATCAGGCGAAGTGCCATCATGGATATGTCGGCAAAGCCAAACTCGCGGCTGATGATGCGACCCATGGGATCTTCTTCCGGATCGATTATAAGAATGCCATTTTGCAATCGTTTGCTGTTTTCAATGGACTCGATGAGGGCTTCAGGAAGATTGATTGTTTTTTCCAATTTGACTGCGGTCTGCCGGTCCGCCCGCGCAATATAGCGGATGCTGCCCTGGTCGGGTTCGTAAATATTCAGATAAATTTCATCCGCAGGAATGTATCCGGCGATGAATTCCCGGCAGCGCCACAAGGCGATCTCAATATCCAGGCTGCTGCAAATCAGCAGGGTGGCTTTTTTGAAAAAAGCATTTGTGTCCATTATGCTCGCAGTCATTTATTTTTACGATATATGATAAATAAAATCAAAATATACCATATATGATAAATAGAATCACCATATAAGGTACATAAGACTTGCGATAATTATATATACTTGATTTAAAATAAAATACGTATATGGCACGACAGTTGCTGTGTATATAAACAAAAGGAAAGTTTCAATGAGACCCGCAATTAAGCAAGTTATTACCATAAACAATAAGGAGGCGCTATGCAACTCAGACAAGGGGATCTTTTTT
>SLIE01000052.1 GCA_007135795.1 Desulfobacterales bacterium | reverse complement strand
GGATCAGCAATGGTCAATAAATGATTATGACAGCCCGTAACAGTTAAACTATGAACCAGACGGTATGCACCAGTACGCGACAAATATGCACTGCCTGGCGATCAAATGGCCTGGATGCAAACCCGGTTTGGATGTTCAACCCAATCCGGGGGATAACAATCAAAATATTTACATGCAATATTTATTCCGGGGGAACGAATGGCAACCCTACTATATCAAAATGTCTGGCCCATCCAGTACCGATCGGATCTTCTGGGACAATTGGATCATGGCAAAGGGTTTATTGATGAAATGCAGCCCTTTGTCCAGAATACCGTGGTGTGCGATGGCGTCTTCGGTGTAACCGGACATGAAAAGGGTCCGTATGCCCGGACACCGCGCGGACAATTCACGGGAAAGATCCTTGCCGTTCATTTCCGGCATGATCACATCGGTTACCAGCAGATCGAGACCCCCCTGGTAGTCCATGGCCATGGTTATGGCCTTTTGGGGACTGTTTGCGGCCAGCACCGTGTAGCCAAGGCTTTCGATCTGGTTTTTAAAAAGAAGGAGCAATTTTTCCTCGTCCTCCACCAGTAATATTGTTTCCGTACCGGCAGAGATGACGTCAGCGGCCCGGGACTCATCTTCGACCGCGGACTTTGGTTTGACAATAGCCGGGATATAGATCCTGAAGGTGGTGCCGTTTCCGGGTTCGCTGTACACATTTATAAAGCCGTTGTTCTGCTTGACGATGCCGTACACCGTTGAAAGCCCCAGGCCCGTGCCATGGCCGCGGGGCTTGGTGGTATAAAACGGTTCAAAAAGGCGTTCCCTGCCTTTTTTATCAATACCACACCCATTGTCGCTCACCGCAAGCATCACAAAAGACCCCGGAAGAAAAAACGTGTTCTTTTTACAATAGTCTTCCTCGATGACCACATTTTTCGTCTCGAGTGTCATTTTTCCGACATCGGAAATGGCATCCCGGGCATTCACGGCCAGGTTGGCCAGGATCTGATCCACCTGGCCGGGATCCATTTTCACCACCCACAGACTACTGCCCGGCTTCCAGACCAGGTCTATGTTTTCACCGATCAACCGCTGAAGCATTTTGAGCGTACTAGCGACCACGTCATTCATGTTCAGATTTACGGGAGAGATGGCCTGTTTCCTGGCGAACGCCAGCAACTGGCGCACCAGGGCGGCCGAACGCCACCCCGCACCCAATATTTCATTTAAAAAAGGATAAACCGGATCGGATGGTGAAAGCGAATCACGCATGATCTCGGCGTAACCATTGATAATTGCGATCATGTTATTAAAATCATGCGCCACGCCGCCGGCAAGCCGGCCGATCGATTCCATCTTCTGAGCGTGCCGGATCTGAGCCTCGAGCTTGTCTCTTTCCTCCTGCGCCTGTCTTTTTTCAGTAATGTCCTCCACGATCCCCATTGCCCCATCGATGCCGCCATCTTCGGAAAACAAGCTGTTGAATATAACGCGCAGCGGTGTCAGCTTATTTCCTGTTTCCGAAAGATAGTCCCCCTCGAAGATCGCCGTTTTTCCGGCAAGCGCATTTTCAACCGCCTGGACGACCCGTGTGTCCGAAAGGTTCAGCAGGTCCAAACCGATGAGTGCCCCAGTGGATGATCCCATTATTTCGACAAAACTGGGGTTGCATGAATAAATTCTGCCGTTTTTATCGAACGTAAAAATCCCTAAAGCCGCATGGTCGAATATCAGGCGATATTGCTGCTCGTTTTGGTCCAGTGTGTCGTGGTGATTTTCACTCATGACGATATTCCGGGAAACCTGTTTGTATGTAATGTGTCGGGCGTTGCGTCGTTCAGCACCAACCCACGATATTCAGTCGATGAAACTTGTATCGCGGGCGGGTACTGAACGAGGCTATGCCCCCACATTAAAACGTCAATTATTGTTAAAAATCTTTGAATTCATCGTCATCCAAAGGGATTACCTGGTCGTACGAACGACCAGCGTTCCTTTTTTGACTCGAAATCTGCTTCTGGGATACCACGGGTTTTCTCAGGGTCTGGTCACGACCGTTTCCGCGACCATTTCCGGGAGGCACATAACCGGCGGATTGTCTCTTTTGCCGGCCTGCACCGTTTCCGTTTCCGTTTCCATGTCCGGCGGCGGTGCCGACCATAGCCTCCAGCTCGGCCACCATTCTTTCCATCTCGGTCGCCTGGGAGGACAATTCCTCCGCCGCACTGGCTGATTCCTCGGAATCAGCGGCGTTCTGCTGAACCACCTTATCCATTTCGGCAACCCCGATGTTCACCTGCTCGATCCCCTGCGCCTGCTCTTTTGAAGCCGCCGATATTTCAGAGATCAGGGTATTTACCTTTGCGGCACTTTCCTGGATACTTAAAAGCTGCTTGGACACTTCATCGGTTACGCTGACCCCGTTATTGGCATTTTCCTGGGATTTTTCAATCAGCTCCGAAGTATTCTGGGCAGCTTCCGCACTTCGCTTGGCCAGGTTGCGAACCTCTTCGGCCACCACGGCAAACCCCTTGCCGGCTTCACCGGCACGCGCCGCTTCCACTGCCGCGTTCAAGGCCAGCAGGTTTGTCTGAAACGCAATCTCGTCGATGGTTTTAATGATCTTGGAAGTTTCCGAAGATGATGCCTTGATCTCGGCGATCGCGGCACTCATGCGGTTCATGGATGCAACGCCGCTTTCCACGATCTTCGCGGCTTCCCGCATGGACTTTTCCGCCTGCTCGGCATTTTCCGCGTTCTGACGCGTCTGGGAGGTGATTTCTTCAAGTGCGGACGATGTTTCCTCGAGACTCGACGCCTGCTGGCTGGAGCCTTCGGCCTGGGACTGGCTCGATGACGCCACCTGGCTCGATGCGGATGAAACCTGCTCGGCGCCGCTCCCCATCCCTTCGACAATTCGTCTGATAGGATTGGCGATGGAGCGGGTGATGAAAAAACCAAGAAGCATGGCAAGGACGACACCGGCAATCATCGAAACCATGGAAAGCATCTTAAGTGCGGCGGACTGGGAAACCGCGCTCACCACGGCCGCTTCCGCGCCTTCCGCGTTCATTTCAATTATCTTGTCAAGATGTCCGAACGCTTCCCTTTGAAAACGATACGCCTGTTCCATGGTCATCGATTCGGCTTGTGCCCGAAGCTCGGCTGCCTGTTCGGCGACTCCGATCAACTCGTCAAACCGTAAAAACACAGAATAAGAAGCGGGCTGCATATTATTCAAAAAAAGCCTCACAGCTTCCCCATCACCGCTTGTTAATGAATCTCGAATCTGTCCGGTTGCTTCATGAAAACGAACGTGAGGTTCACGGACACTGTTTAAAATACGGTTCAAATCAGGGTTGCGGGATTCAAATCCTGCTAACCAGCGGCCGAAGTTGCACGCCGTGGCATCTTCCCCCCCTTCGAAGTCCCCACCGCCAAGAATCATGTTGGCCACCTGCACTTCAAGCGCGTAATGATCGCCACGAAACTGCTGAAGGCTCGACATCAGCGCATCCGGATTGAGAATATCAATTCTGTCGAGTTCCTGGTGCAATTCAAAGATTTCATTGTTCACTGCCGCCCACCTTGGAATAATAGCGGTGAACGCGTTCCACTCTCGGGACTCTTCGGCAGTGCGCGGAAGAGGTTCGTAAACAGCAAAAGCCGCACCGTAACGGGCACGATCGGCCCCGATATTTTCATATTGCTCCCGACGCTCCTCCCTTGAATTATCCGGATTGAGCAGGGTGCGCTGGTTCAATACAATCGACTGCATAGCCCCTTTTATTTCCAGAACACTCTGAATGGCAGGAAGGCGGACATTACCCACATCTTCCATTGCATTTTCATTTTGTATGGCCCCCCGGAACCCGATAATACCTATAAAAAGCGTAATCACCGCCACCACTGAAAATCCCAGCATCAATTTGCTGCCAAGCTTCAAGTTTTTAAACATTTCATGTTCCCCCCTTTTCTGGTATTTGCCACGTTCATTTCCGTTTATTGATATCGGCATTTCTAAACGCACTTTATGATACAGATTTACAAAAGCCACCCATAGGGGGGCTATTTAGTGCCCGAACGAAAACCAGGATTTTTCGTCAAGGTCAAGGACGGCGAAAATTTTAACCGCAGGAATACTGGACGTATTTTGAGGATTAAAATTTGAACCGGACGCAGAGATAGGCGAAAAAGACGGTTTTCGTTCAGGCACTATTTATACTTAGCAATTTACATGCCATATCAAATATGCATCATATATAATTGATTTTATATGATATAATTTCTCAACTTAT
>SLIE01000262.1 GCA_007135795.1 Desulfobacterales bacterium | reverse complement strand
GGTCCTGCATGGCGGCAAAGACGTATAAGCGCAGCAGCGTCTGCAAATTACCGGCTTCCATAATGGATAGCAGATTTATCGACATATGGGAGAGCATGTTCCACAACAGGTTCCGGTCCAATGGGGGGTGGGCGATTTTCGTAGGATACCGGATGTTATAAAACGTGCAGCGTTCAGGCGATGTGCTGGTGGCTTTACAGATATCGCCCGCCTGGAGCGCAGCCGGCCGGTTCCCGTCGGTACAGAGGATTTCAATGGACAACGTTTCGGTTCTTACCCGGCTTTCTTCCGGATACCCCACGCTGATGAGCATTTCAGGCGCCTGATTTTCAGCGGACAAGCGCCTGTGAAGAAAATAGCTTCCTTTTTCGCCGGAAGATTCCTGAAAATATTCAAAAGGCTCATACTGCTTTTTCTTTACGGTTCCCTGAACAATACCCCGGACCTTTTCAACGGAAAACACACTGTATTGCCCCCGGTCTTTGCCAGACGGGGTCACCCGGTACTCATTACGCCTGTGATCCAGGGTAATGGGAACAGCCTCGTGGTGAAACAGGTTGATCGCGGGGACAACAAACAGGGCGAAATCCTTCACTTTCAAATGCCGGGGCAGCACCTTCGGGTTATCGAGTTCGAACTCCACGGCAAACCGCTCGCCGGACCCGCGATCCGCCCATTGATCCCAGCCTAGTATATCGAGGTAAAGAAACCGTTCAGGCAGGATAAAATACTCCTGGAGCAACCGGTAAATGGGTAATGACTGTCCCGGATACGGCATAAGCGGCATTTGGCCATCGTATATGACATTTTGCAGACAAACGGGAGGTACTGTAATTGATCGACCCTCTTTTTCCGGCACGAAACGGATATTTTTCGTATGGCGATCAAGGAGCGTATACAAATCTGCGGCGTTCCCAATGGCACCCGGAAAATGCAGCCGCAGCCGATCGGGCTGCCAGCTGTCCAATGCCAGGCCGAAAAGCCTGAAATGGATGCGCAATACCGGGTTGAGTCCAAGCTTTTCCTCAATTTCAACATTCGTGATTTGCAACGGGTGGACCTCGACATTGCCACATGTCTGGAACCGGCAGGGTTTTCCCTTGACGGGAACCGAATCGATGGCCGAACCCGAAGGGACGGTGAAACTTTGCATCAGGTTTGGATTCGGCGTAAAGGCGATCATGGTGGCCGCGGGAATCGATTGCAGATAATGGGGAAACGTAAGCTGCATCAACCCCTGGATAATTTCCGGAAAATCATCGTCGAGCTTTTCCCGCAGCATCCCGGTCATAAAGGCGGTCCCTTCCAGCAACCGCTCCACATCGGGATCTTGTGAAGCCCCGCTTAACATGGGGGCAAGCGCCGGATGGGCCCGGGCAAATTCAACCGCCAGCTCCCGCAGGCGCCGCAATTCTTCCTGGTAGTATTTTTGAGCCATAGATTTATCCGGACCTGTTGATATCAGACGAGTTCTATTCTTCCCTCGGGATCGACAATGGTTTCAAATGAAATCTCCATATTGCCACGCGACAGCCGAAGTTTCCCCTCGACCTTGAATTTCATTTTAAGGACTTTGTCATCCCTGGGGAGTACCTCGATGCGCACGTCTGTAAGCCGCGGCTCATATTTTTCCAACACGGATTTAATATCCGCCGCCAGGGTATCACAGGTCATGTCGTCGAAGGATCGAACCATGTTTGTAAAATCCGGCATCCCCAGATCTACTGCAATCATGGCGCTCCCCTGGCGGGTATTGAGCAGGGAGTTCAAATGATTCAGCACTGACGCCTTGACGGTATCCACATTCCACATGCCCCTGTAATCCGGATTTTCTTCGTACAAGCGCAACCGTTCAAGCAATCTGAGGCCTTCCATTGTTACGTGTCCCCTTTTTCCGACATCACATCCCGGTTAAGCAATTTTGACGACGCCATCAATTTTGTGGCATCCGGAAAAACACGACCAGAAATCGTCTTTCCGGATGCCTATTTTATTTTACAACGCATTACGATCAGGCTTTGGGCGCTTTCCAGTCATCTTCCGTTTCAATACCATCCGGCTCATATGTCCATATGATCTTGGAATACGTGAACTGAAGCGTCTGCATGTCGTGATAGGGTTTGTTTTCGGCCAGTATGGTCAAAGGCTTGAATGCCTGGACAGAGACAAGGATGGCATTTTCCAGTTTAATGGTGAAGTAATGTTCTTCCTGCCCCTTTTCATTGATTCGGAAATACTTGATTTCCACTTCCTTGAACTGCTCACCACTTGTGCATGCCTGGTAGAGTTGCGGCGTGGACTTGTCGAAATGTTTGGTCACTTTCAAGGGATGATGAATCCGTTGCCCGGTAGGCAGGCCGGTATGTGTATCCCTGGGTATTTCAATATCGTGTTCAATGGCGTAAAGCACGATTGCGCCTTCCCGTCCGCTCTGGTCACAGTCGCCTTCGATTTTACCCTGGTTTTGGCCTTCCAGCGTCATATAACTTGTCATTGCCATGGTTTGACTCTTCCTTCATGTTTTGATTCGCTTGTTATTTCCGGGTCGCAATCAGATTGCGCCCCACCACTATGGCCTCGATGCAACATTTGGACATTAGTCCTTGTCAAGTTTTCCGACCAAGGACAGCGTAAAGCTTGCCCCCATGTATTTGAAATGGGGCATGACTTTAAGGGATACGCTGTACCAGCCCGGATCACCCGCCACGTCATTGACGGCAATGACCGCTTTTCTAAGCGGCCGGCGGGATCGCACGCCGGCGGAAGGACTTTCCTGGTCGGCCACGTACTGGCGAATCCACTTGTTCAATTCATCTTCCAGTTCGCCCCGCTGTTTCCAGGTACCAATGTTTTCCCGCTGGATAACCTTGATGTAATGAGACAATCGGTTGATCACAAACATGTACGGGAGCTGCATCCCCAGCTTGTAGTTCGTTTCGGCTTCCTTCCCTTCCGGGGTATTGCCGAAAGACTTGGGTTTCTGGCATGAATTGGCCGAGAAAAAAGATGCATTGTTGCTCCCCTTGCGCATGGTCAGGCCGATAAACCCTTCTTCCGCGAGTTCGTATTCCCGACGCTCAGACAAAAGGACCTGGGTGGGGATTTTGCTTTGAATCGCGCCCATGGCTTCGTAGTTATACACGGGCAGATCATCGACCACGCCGCCTCCCTGGGGGCCGATGATGTTGGCGCACCAGCGATATTTGGCAAAACTGTCGGTCAGCCTGGAAGCAAACGCAAATGCCGTATTCCCCCACAGGTAATCCTGGCTGCCGGCAGAGACGTCTTCAGAAAAATTAAACGATTTGGCAGGGACCGTATCCTGGCCGTAAGGCAAGCGGAGCAGGAACCGGGGGAGGGTCAATCCGACATAGCGCGCATCTTCGGATTCCCGGAATGAACGCCACTTGGTGTATTGCGGCCCTTCGAAAAGGGAAGCCAGATCCTTGATGTTGGGGAGCTCCTCGAATGAATCGATCCCGAAAAACTCTTTTCCGGCCGCTGAAATAAACGGCGTGTGCGCCATGGCTGAAATGGCGGCGATATTCTGCAGCAGCTTCATATCCTGCGGGTTGGGGCCGAAATCATAGTTGCCGATGATGGTACCGTATGGTTCACCGCCGAACTGACCGTATTCCTTGGTGTAGACGGTCTGGTACAATCCGGACTGGTTGATTTCCGGGGCATCCTCGAAATCGTCGATCAAATCCTGCTTGCTGGCATTGAGAATCGTAATTTTTGTGTTTTCCTTGAAATCCGTATTATCGATGAGGTATTTCAAAGACCGCCACGAGGATTCGAGTTTCTGGAATTCCTCATTGTGAAGAATCTCGTTGACCTGGGCGGAGAGTTTTTGATCGAGGTCTGCAATCATTTCATCAACGATGGTCTTGCTGACCTTCTCGCCCTGGCGTTCCGGTTTCAGCAACTCATCGATAAACGCCTGGATACCGGTTTTCGTAATCGAATAGGAGTCGTCCGTAGGCTTGATCTTCGTGGCTTCGATAATATCATCGAGCAAAGACGTCTCACCGGATGCCCTTTCTGCATTTTGTTGTTGTTCTTTTTGCTCTTCAGCCATAATCGTGCTCCTTATTCGTCTAATCCGAGTTCTTTCAGCAGTCGTTCCCGCGCCCCTTCATCGGCAACGAGTTCCTGCAGTTTTTTCCGAAAGGCGGGGGTGTTCCCCAGCGGCCCCTTCAATGCGGTCAAGGCATCTCTTAACTGTTTAAGCTGCGTGAGTTCGGGAACCTTCTCCACGATCTGATCCGGGTCAAAATCCTTTATGCT
>SLIE01000394.1 GCA_007135795.1 Desulfobacterales bacterium | reverse complement strand
CCTGATCATTGCCCACCGAGACGGTGCCCCGATACGGCTTTCCGATATCGGCGAAGCCGTGGACGGGGTAAGAAATGAACGAATGCTTGCGCGCTTTTCAGGTGAACCGACTATCGGGTTGGGCGTTGTCAAGCAGACCGGCGCCAACACGGTTGCACTTGCCGGGCGCGTCCGGTCCTCCATGGCTGACTTGTCCGAAAATTTCCCCCCCGGCCTTGAATACCGCCAGGCCATGGACGCCTCCGAATACATCGAAGAGAACATACAGGATCTCCAATGGACCATCCTGATTGCCGCTTCTCTTGTTATTTTCGTCGTGCTTGCATTTTTGCGTAATTTCCGTGCCACCATCGTGGTGGCACTTGCCATACCCACCTCCCTTATCGGTGGGTTGGCTGCCATGTATGTGCTGGGTTTTTCAATCAATGTCTTGACATTGCTGGGATTGATCCTGGTTATCGGCATCGTGGTGGATGATGCCATTGTTGTACTCGAACGAAACTATCTGCATATGGAACGGGGGGCCGACCCGACCCCGGCCGCGCGTGTCGGTACGACCGAAGTCGCGTTTGCGGCCATTTCAAACTCACTTTCGCTCGGCGCAGTTTTTATCCCGGTCGCCTTCACCGGCGGAATAATCGGTCGGTTCTTTTTTGAGTTCGGCCTGACCGTGGCCGTAACCGTCTTTTTCTCGACGTTTGTCGCCCTCACGCTTACTCCCATGCTCTGTTCAAAGCTTTTGCGGTACGAAGAACACAAAGGTTTTTTGTTTCAACTCTCGGAGCGGCACCTGAAGTCACTGGAAGCAGGGTATGGGTGGCTTCTGGGAAAAGCGCTCAAGAAACGACTTCTGGTCGTGATCATCGGCATTTTTGCTTTTGTTCTTGGGATCATGGCACTTATGGACATACCCCGGGAGTTCGCCCCGGACGAAGACCGGTCCCGGTTCATGCTGATTTTCGAAACCCCGGAAGGGGCAACCATTGGTGAAACAGACCGTTTCGCCCGCAAGATCGAGACAATCTTCGATGAAGACCCCAATGTGAGCCACCAGTTTCTTGCCGTGGGGATGGGGCAGCGCGGTGCCGGCCAACCCAACCAGGGGATCGCCTTTGTCACCCTGACGCACCGTCTGGATAGAGAGCTGCATCAGTCCCAGGTCATGCAGGAATACCGCCAGAAACTCGGCCGCCTGACAGAAGGGAGGGCATTTGCCGTTGAACTGGGTGTCGGCGGAATGGGCGGGGCCCCTGTTGAAGTGGTTCTTAAAAACCCGAACCTCGAACAACTCGAACAGCTCCAGGAAGGTGTCATGGATTGGATGCGAAGCCGTCCGGACCTCTACGTCGGTGTTCGAACCGATCTCGAGCTCAACAATCCCCAACTCGATGTCACCATTGACCGGGACAAAGCCGGCGAAATGAACGTCTCTGTTTTTCAGATTTCAAGCACGCTTCGTTATCTTTTCGGAGAAGTCGAGATATCTAAAATTGAACGGGACGCGGAACGCTATGACGTTTTGACGGATATTATCGGACGGGGGAACATGACCCCGGATGCGCTTGGCGATATCTATGTTCGCAACCAGGCCGGGAACCTGATATCCCTTGACCACCTCGTTCGCTTTGAAGAGACTGCCGGCCCAAGCGAGATCAATCGTCACAACCGGTTGCGCTCGGCATCCATATCGGCCAATACGCCTCCGGGCCTGCCTTTGGGGACAGCAGTCGACGCACTTGAACAATACCTGCAAGAAGCGCTTCCTCCAGGCACGGATTATGAAATGGCGGGCATGTCCGAAATCTTCGAAGAGTCCTTTTACTATCTTTCGATCACGATTGTCTTTTCCATCATATTCATTTATCTGGTCCTGGCTGCCCAGTTCGAGTCGTTTATTCATCCCTTTACCATTATGACGGCGCTTCCCCTGGCAACCATCGGTGCGTTTGGATCGTTATGGCTCATGGGGCTTAGTTTCAATGTTTACGCGTTTATCGGATTGATCATGTTGATGGGGATGGTAACCAAAAACTCGATTTTACTCATCGATTACACCAACACGCTGGTGGGGAGAGGAAAAGAACCCCTGGAAGCGGTATACCTGGCCGGACGAGAAAGATTCCGCCCGATTCTCATGACGGCCATCTCGACAATCCTCGGGATGACCCCCATTGCGATGGGTTTTGGTGCAGGTGGGGAAGCCAGGGCGCCTTTGGGCATTTCGGTGGCGGCCGGATTGATTTCAGCAACTGTTTTGACGCTGATCGTCATACCCGTGGTCTACACCCTGTATGAGCAACTCAGGCAATACATCGCAACGAAATTTCAAGGCAAACGCGCGCCTCTTAAAGGATAAACATGAAACTTGTCCATATGACATTTCGATTTGAATACACCGATAGAATCAATAAGCTCCTCGATTCTCAAGAAATATCCGATTATGTGCAGTACCCCATGGTCCAGGGGAAAGGGATCGATGGCAAGCATATGGGGACTAAAATTTTTCCCGGCAATTTCTCGGTAATTCAGGCCGTGGTCCCGGATGACAGAGTTGCGGCCCTTTTGGCGGAGTTTGACGAATTCCGGAAAAGAAAAGAGGCGCATTATCACATACGCGCCATTGTCATGCCAATCGAATCGGTCACTGGCGGCAGCTACTAAACAGCAAGATTACTTTCGCAGATTAAAATCCAATATAGCGTTACGAAATTATTTACCACAAAGGACACGGAGGACACAGAGAAAAGCATTACTATTAAACTTCGGTGCTCTCTGTGCTACTTCGTATTATATCAGCTATCGCGACCTTCATCAGCGCCTGCAATTAAAGCCAGCAGTTCCGGCAACAATTCCCTTGTCGTCGATATGGCCTCGTCAGCGTAAATCGTCTCCGTCCCCTGCCAGTCGCCAAAATAACCGCCCGCTTCTTTCAATATCGGGGGGAACGGCGCACAATCCCACAGATTCATGATGGGATCACACATTAACCCGATCCGTCCGGTGGCAACCAGGCAATGGCCATACGCATCCCCCCACCCGGCACGAAACCAGGTCGCTTTCTGAATTTTATTCCAGGCGTCACCCCGGTTGTGGGCGGCAAAACTGCCCGCATCAGTAAAACCAACCGTTGCCCGATCAAGGGTTTTCACCTGGGAAACGCTGACCTGCCGTCCGTTTAACCGACAACCGCCACCGGTTGCCGCGGCAACCATTTCGCCCAGAGCCGGAAAATAAACAACGCCCACTTCCACGCTCCCCTCGATTTCAAGCCCGATCAACACGCCGTAAAGGGGGACGCCGTGAATAAAGGACTTCGTCCCATCAATGGGGTCGATAATCCACCGGTGGGTTTCATTTTCTCCCGAAGATACACCGTATTCTTCCCCGATGATCACATGTCCCGGGTATTTCTTTTCAATCCGCTGCCGGATGAGCTCTTCGGCCTTCTTGTCCGCCATCGTAACAGGGGTATCGTCGGACTTGAAATCCGTTTGTGTATTGGAATGGAAATATCCAAGGGTAAGGCGACCGGCAAGGTATGCGGTTTCAACGGCAAAATCAAGGTATGACTGGTATATTTGATTTAAGTGATTCATAATTACCTGGCTCAACGCAGATGGTTAAAAGAATTTTAAAAAAACTGCATATCGATCAAATTGGGGCCATCATGGTCCAAGGCCTTTTCAAGGGCATCCGCCAGCGCCTCCGCGGTATTCACCGATTCCGACGCAACACCGTGTGCCTCCCCCATTTGTACCCAGTCTATCCCGGCAAGATCGGTCATCAGACGGGCATTCTTTCCCGGGTTGTCACCATGTGCACGCGAATATTCAAGTTTCAGGATGTCATAGCTTTTGTTATTGCATATAAGGGTCGTGACATTGAGATTTTCCCGTGCCTGCGTCCAAAGGGCCTGGATGGTGTACATGGCACTGCCATCCGCCTGAAAACTTATTACCGGTCGATCTGGACATGCCACGGCCGCACCCGCAGCACACGGTAAGCCCTGACCAATGGCACCCCCGGTGAGGCTCAGATATGTAAAGGAGGGACACCCCTCCGTCATGGCGAAATACGGCATGCCGCTGGTGATCGATTCATCCACGACGATGGCTTTTTTCGGCTGAAGCGCAGCGATTACGGCACATGCTTTATGACTGTCCAGCTTTCCCGAAGGCATCTCCGGACGGCCCGGTTGTGTTAAAATATGATCGCGGGGGATCGCAGACGCTCCCAGTGCCTGGGCAAGCGCATGAATGGCGGCGGTCACATTGGACGGGACGTTCGATAT
>SLIE01000224.1 GCA_007135795.1 Desulfobacterales bacterium | reverse complement strand
GGTGAAAAACCCGCAAATTCCCGATCAAAATCTTTTTTCAACCCGATGGCGCAATCGCCTTGCCGCAACATCCAATCATATGCAATGGGTTGATCCTGGTAATAGAGAACCCAAATGGTGGCTTTTTGCGCGGCAAGGGTATCACGGAGGGCCTGTTTCCAGAAACCCTGCCACCTTGAATTAAAAAGATCCGTCCTTGCTTCAACTTTCCAGCTCTTCATTGATATTGAATATAAAATATCAAGCAGTTGTTCAAAGTCACCGGACTCCGTGAAAGCCTCTATCCTGAAAAGATCATTTTCCTTCATTTTTTTATAGGAAGCCTGCATCGCTTTCCTGAATTTTTTGGACCGGGAGTTTTCATAGGCTTCCCACCCCCCGGTTGTTCGAATCTTGTAACCCGTTGCATAGGAGCTTCTGAAAACAAACAAACCATACCTCTTGGCGGCAATGTTGAATGCGTCATAAAACGGGTAGGTTGCAGGCAGGGGCGCCAGGCGGAAAAAAGCCCAGTTTTTAAAAGTTGCAATTCGCTGGAGCAGCGGATCGATCGCCTCCCGTGTGAGTAATGGTTCCTGCCTGACGACGAAATGAAGATCACTGGCTGACACGCCGGCACCAACAGACTCGATGCTCTTTACCGGGAGTTTGAAGCGTTTTGTTCTCCCCTTGGAAAGTAGCATGACGCCGCGTTCCACCTCTTTTGCAGCGGATAAAAGCAACACCTTTTGCCGGCTGTTTTCTAAATGCGTATTGAACCAGATTTCCGACCAAAGCATCGAAACAAAGAGGTTTTCCGGTGCCAGCTGGTGATGCAACGTCTCCCACAATGCCCTTTGATCCAGTACATCTTTCCAGGTATCGACCTGTCGGGTAGTAAACATCCAATAAGCTCCCTTAAATGCATTGTGATAAATTATCTGGTTCCCATTCGTGCAAACGCTCAGCCAACAAGATGTCACCCGGTGCTGAAAAGTTCCGAAGCCGTTGCGTTACCGCCTGCAAAAATCAAGGTGGGGATGAGAAGAAGCGCTGATATCATAAATGTTTATCCCGGAAGCCCTGTCCTCCCACTTTTTCCCGATACCGTCCCGGATACCTTCGGCACAAAAGATATCAATCCCTTTCAGTCCCTTGGCCTGGTAATACTTAAGACAATTCCGGATATCCATTTCACTGGCTTCCGTGTTCAATAATACCCGCCCCCTGAAGTCTTCTCTGTTTTTCGTTATAAACGGGTTGCCGGCAAGAAAACTTTTCACCCCGACATTCAGACGAAGCGGCTTGAAATAGATATCCGTCATTGGCCAGTGGGCTTTATCAATACCAGCCCCCCATTTAAGCTTGTAACGTAACCCGCCGTCATTCAGAAAGGGGCGACTCCACAGAAAATCGACAACCCGGTACCCTTTTTCGAATGCCGAAAGTATTGAATAATAGTCCATGGCTTCGGAAGCGCCCTTGAACATCCCGGGTTGAGAATTCCCCGTCGCAGCCTTACAAATATTAAGCATGCAGCCCTGTTCAAAAGACTTCAAAGTACCGAGCAACACTTGATCATTTCGCATGAGAAAAAACAGTTCACCCTGGTCAAAGAATCTCTTAAGTTCATCGTAAGACAGGATTGTGGCGGTTTTGCCAAAGCGTTTCCGGGTATAGGGGACATACATGGAATGATAAAAGTAATTGAATTGATGCAATGAACGAGCGGGGGAGAACTGGTAGCCGTATTTTAAAACACGGCTGATTTTCTTATTCAATTTATGAGAGAACGAATCGAGGACCGCTTCCCACCGGTCGGCAAGTTTTAATCTCGGGGATACCAATTGGGGGATGACTATATAGTGAGACCTTTTCAAGGGTAAGGCGAACAGGGATTCAGTATCAATAAACACCATATCCGCCTGGCTCTCATACTTCTGTGATACCCGGTGTATATCCAGCCCGCTGATATTTTTTGCCCGGGAGACCTTGGTATACTCAGAATAAATGCTATCCATGATGAACTGAAAGGTGGATACTTTTAACATTGCCTCGAATTTCGTATAAAGTTTCCCCCACTTATTAGAAAATGGCTTGGTTTCACCGATGTAAAGTGTTTTTATTCTCCGGCCGGAATACTTCTCTTTCCCTTCAATCAGGACCACATCAAACAAAAATATCCGAAGGGGGCGCGACAGGAATTTAATATTTCTCCAGGTGTTTATCAAAGACCGGCGCAGATCACCAGACGGGGGCGCTTGGTGAGTGTTGCGATCCGGGGAGGAGGCTTTGCCTGGTATTGTCATATCAATGTTCATTGCCATCAAATGGGTTCCTCAGCATTCCAGAAGCTTGTTTCTTACCACCTTAAATTTCCCGTTTTCCTCTATATTTATTCTTTTACAACTTTCTACCTTGATATCCATCGGCTCAACTAAAAAACCCTTGATTTCATCTGTGATCTCAAGTGCTTTTTGCAAGCCGGCCCCTTCAGCCATAATCACCTTGACGATTATGGTTCGGATATCCTCCTGGACCAACTGGTATTGCAGCAAACCGTCTATCTTTTCGATTGCAGTAGTAAACTGATAGGGAGAGAGTTTCTGACCGCCGGGTGTAATGACAAAGTCGGACGAACGTCCTGCCACGGGCGCCATTCTTGAAAAAGTTCTGCCGCAGCTGCAGGGGCCGGGGAGTAACCTGCCCCGATCCCCGATACGGTAGCGGATAAGCGGCATTGCCTTATTGCGAAGATCGGTCAATACAATATCGCCAATCTCGCCCGGCTTGACCGGCGTCAGCCCACTTAGAATTTCAACATATACTTCATCTTCGTTTATGTGATATCCATCATGCCGCTCGCATTCCCATGCAATCTCCTTTATTTCCGTACATCCATAAATATCGAACACCTCAGCCGCATACCGGTCCTGGATATAACCCCGCATATTCGGCTCCAGGTATTCGGAGCTGGTAAATATTCTTTTAAACATACCGGGTTCGACACGATGGCGCGCCAGTGCCTGTGCAAGCTGGAATATGTGACCCGGCGGAGAATCAATATTTTGAGGGCGCCATTGTAACAAGTCCGAGATTTGTTTCTCCGTATCCCTGAAAATCGAAAAAAATCTAGCTTTGAACAGCGGCGTTGAAAATAGCTTGTTATGATTTCGAAGTGCCACTTCCCCGGGGGAGGCGGTATCGAAAATGGCCACTTTCTCATTTAATTTAATGCCGCATTCGATTCGACTTCTCAATTTGGACAGGTACTTCTTTCGGAACCAGGTATTTGCATCAAAACTGATCCAGAGCGGGCGTCCCGTTGAACCGCTTGAGTGACTGCGCCTGATCTTCCCGAGGTGGCCGTTTCTTGAAAGGAAACCGGGTCCGGCCTTTTGAATTTCAGCTCTTGTTAAAACCGGATAATTCACAAGCTCTTGAAGGGATGTAAATTTACGTGGATCAATACACTGTTTTCTGAACGCAGCGTGGTAGAAAGGAATTTTTTCATACGCATCAAGCAGCTGGGACTTCAAGAGATTAAACCGCAAGCGATCCAGTTCAGGTCTCGCCATTCTAACATTTCTTTTCATCTGAACGATTTCTACAGGCCAACGAAACATCGATTTTCCAATTTATCCGATCCGGGGAATTAACGCCAACACAAGAATTGGTCATTCGGGGACTAATTCAATGGCCTGCCGGCTTCGTCCAGGAACAGTGGCCGACTTCTTTTGCCATAACCCGCGACCGAATCATCCACCCTGCACAACCGATGTTGCCTGTAGATCTCCTGGTACATCTCGGCAACACCTTGCCAACTATACTGATCCAAAACTTTCCGCCGATTTTGAAGCGCCATTTCTCTTCTCATTTCCGGATTGTTCTTCATTTCAACAATCGCATTTTTAATCTCGGCGACCGAGGTCGGCTCGACCAAAATACCGTTTTCATCCGACACAATCGCCGGCACGCCACCGGTACGACCGCCAATTATGGGAAGCCCGCTGGCCATTGCTTCCAGAAATACAATACCAAAAGATTCAGCAAGCGATGTAAGGATAAAAACATCACTCTCACGGTATAATGAATTGAGCTTTTCATTCGGGCAATAGCCAAAAAATTTGACCGAAGACTGGATCCCGTATGTTTCGCACATTCGCTTAAGCTTCTTTTCATAATTACCGATACCGACGATAGTAAGCGAAATACCGGGATCGGCCAATTCGGACATCGCGGCTAACACATACTGTACCCCTTTTCTCTCGATCAACCGCGACACCATGATCATTTTAAACGTAAACGATTCATCTTC
>SLIE01000292.1 GCA_007135795.1 Desulfobacterales bacterium | reverse complement strand
CGATTGATCAATGTAGTTGCGGACAGGGCGCTGCTTACCGGTTTTATTAAAAATGCCCGCTACATAAAAAGGAACCTGATAGAGGAATGTGTTCGGGAACTTGATATTTCAAGGGCGGTAAGAAAAAAAGAACCGCTTGGCAGTTATACAAATACCAGTTTACAGGCGGGGGAGGGCAGCAGCAAGCTTGTATATGCAATTTTTCCTGCCATGGTGATCCTGATTGTTTTTATTCTTTATTATTTTTCGGATCTGATTTTACCCTACCTCCCCGGTTTGTGACACCAGGAGGCGCTTTAACAGAGAGTTCAGCTTGTCACAAATATCATATCCGGCAGGATGAGACATGTCAGTTTGCCGCCGTAAGCCGCGCCCGAGTCTATTCCGATCTTGTCAGCCATGATAAGGGGCGCTTTCTGTGCGAAATGCCCGAATATAATTTTCTTATGATTTTTTGGAAAAGATTGTTGTATAAACTTTTCCTTGTCCGCCCAGTACAACCAATCTTGTTTTTGCATTGATGGATGCCGGCCTTTTTCCATCCCTGCGTGAACAAATATATAGTCGCGTTCTTCCCAGTAAGGAAGTAAATCTAATAGAAAAAGCTTGTGGGATGATGGCACTTTGCGCCGCGCCGCTTCCGTATTCGGAGGTATGATCCCGTAACTGTCAAGGGTTTCAAGCCCTCCTGACTGTAAAAACAAAGTCTCCCGACTGCCGTTGAGGTAGTTGAGAAACATGACTTCGTGGTTTCCTTTTAGAAAAATTGATCGGGGATAAAGTTGTTTAAACTCGATTAGTCTATCAATTACTTTTTTGCTGTCATTCCCCCGGTTGATATAATCACCCAAAAAGATTACACGGTCCTGCTTCGGATCTGGTTTGATCTTTTCCAGTAGCGCGTACAGCGCCCCGTAACATCCGTGAATATCCCCTATGGCGTACAATCTGTTCATTTAATGCCAAGCAAGCCTTTGAATTAGTCAGGTCGGTTACTATATACTTTTTTCAATTTCCGACAGAAGCTTTTTCGCTTCTTCATATTCGGGAAAATCCGTTTCTGCTGCCAGTACTTTTTCAAGTTCCTGTTTTGCTTCCACCATCTGTCCGTTGGCGAAAAGGGCTTTGGCAAGGTGGTGTCTGAAAGTCGGCATATCCTGTCGTTTTTGAATCGCCTGGTTAAACTGGGTAATGGCCAGTTGATAAGACCCCCGTTTGTAATGCACATATCCGAGCGTGTCAGAGATATAAGGGTCATCCGGATGCGCGTTTTTTGCAACAAGTGCCAGGCGCAAGGCTTCACTCAGATCAGGCGTTTCACTTTTGGCGATCATCCATGCCAGGTTGTTGGCTGCCGGAGCGAAATCAGGCTGGTATTTGAGGGCTTTTGAATATGCATCCATGGCACTGATTTTGTCTCCCTCCTGTTCAAACAGGGACCCCAATACCATATATCCCCGTAAGTCGTTGGGGTTTTTTCGGGTCGCTATTTTATAGTTTTCAATAGCTTCCCCTGTTTTGCCCTGCTGAGCCTGGATGTCGGCGGTCATGGTATAAATGCGCGGGATATCCGGTGCTGCCTGGCGGGCTTTTTCAAGCAATTCCAGGGCCTCCGCCGGAGATCCAGTCCATCTGTTGATCAGTTCGGCCAATATGATCAGGTAGTGCGGGTTTTGGGGCGTTTTTCGGAGTTGTTCCCGCACGACGGCAATTGCTTCATCGATTTCTTGCTGTGCTATCAGCGTTGAGGTTACAGCCGCCATGGCAGGGATGAAATCGGAATTTATGGTCAGGATTTCTTTTAAAGTGGCGATGGCGTCGTCACTCCGATCGTGGGCCCGGTACGCTTCTGCTTTATGGAAAAGGACTTCAATGTTATCCGGGACCTGGGTTGATATGTTTTCAAAGAGTTTTACGGCATCCCCTGTTTCGCCGAGATAAAGCATGGAGCGGGCGTATACAATGCCTGCGCGAAGATTGCCGGGCATTGTCTCCAGGGCGGAAAGGGCAGTTTTTTTCGCTTCATCAAAATTTTGTTGAAGCATAAAGTGATGCGCCATAAGGGTTTTCGCATCCGGGTGGTTCGGCATGTATTGCAGTGCCTGATTTGCAGCGGTGTAAGACGATCGAATTTCACCCATGTTCAAATGAGCAAGACCTTTCTGGTAATAAGCTTCACCCAACCGCGGGAAATCTGATGTGAGTTTTTTCAGGATTTTCAGGGCTTCGCTGTTTTCCTGCTGGCGAACCAACAGTTTGGCTTTGACAAGCCTTGCATGTGGATGGCCGGTGTTTTTTTTGAGAACCGAATTGATCAGTTCATCCGCTTGGTCGTATCGGTACGTGCTGAAATACAAATCAGCCAGGAACGCTTTTGCATCTACGGGATCATCGGCAATTTCCGCTGCATCCCGGAAAGCTTGTTCCGCACGGTCTGTCATGTGGAAACGGCGGTAAAAGTTACCAAGGTGGATCTTGAGTTCGGGTGACTGGGGGTTTTCATCGATTGCCGCAAGGATGTAGCTTTCAGCTTTGTCAGGCGCCCCTCTTCTCATAAAAAACGATGACATGTCGAGATGCAGTTGGGATGCATCGGGACTTTTTTCGAGCAGGGGCAAAATAACTTTTTCCGCATCATCGTTTCCCCAAGTTGTATAAAATCCGATCAGCAGCTTCAAGTTCCTGGCGGACGGATCATCCCGTACCGCTTGTTTCAGCGCGGCTTCGGCTTCTTTCAGCTTGCCGGCCTCGGATAACACTCTTGAATATATAAGGGTATAGCGATTTTCATTCGGGTTTAGGGCCAGGGCGTGATCGATGGCCTCATTGGCAGCGCTTTGGTTCCCTTCCGTTAATTCGATCTGGGCAAGCAGTGCATATGCATCCGAAAAATCCCGATCCACTTTGAAAATCTTGTCCAGTGCCTCCCGGCTCTCTTTGAGATTGCCGACCAAGGCATATATTTCAGCCACCTTAATCAACGCGTCGGTATTTTCAGGGTCGAGACTGGCAGCACGCTCGAGTTCATTCAAAGCGTTCCCGGGTTGCTGCGTTTGCATATAGGCGACGCCGAGTTGATAACGTGCGTCAGCGAACATCGGATCGATTTGTACCGCGTTCCGGAACTCTATAACCGCTGAGCGGTAATCACCATCTTCAGCATATGCGATACCTTTCTGGTAATGCGCAGCCATTTTCTCTTCGGAATCAGAACTGCATCCGTTCAACAATACGAAAAGTAGAAAAACGGGTGTAATGAAGAAATGAAGCTTGCGTGAAGATTTCATAATAACGGCACCCTTATCGTTGTGGGTAAATTAGTATTGACTTGGTGTTGATAAATTATCTACTAAGGAATTATCACTGTAAAAATATTTCTTGGCTAAATTCGATACGTTCGCAAATATTCCCGGTAATCGCATCCGGGGGGAGATTTGTTTTGTGTTTTGGTCCGGGACTGCTTAGTTTCAGGCATAGTCACTTCGGGCTTAAACACATTTTAGGCATCTACAGGAAAACACCGCTTAATATGAAACTCGTTATACGATGAGGCGTTTAATTCAAACTATAAGATTTATTGTGTCAAATTCAAGTAAATATGAAGCCGGGTGAGAAATTTAATTTTACAACTTAAACATTGGTGATTAATATTCTGTCAGGCTGATATGCATTTGTTTGAGCAGGATCATCCGGGCGGTTTGATTATTTAGATTAAACCAAATAGTTGACCGAATACACAAATCGACAAACTTTTATTAATTATCAACTCAGTAATTTTGATGCAACCGTAAACATCACAGAATCGGTGAAGATGGTTAAGTTTTAAAGCCCCATATACAAGGCGTGTGATATTTTGATTTGCGACGGGGTGTATGTAGTATCCCGGCGAATGCAAAATTGAGACAACGATGTAAGAGGGACTTTTAACGACGTCATCAATAATAAACTAATCTTAAAGAATAGGTGCTGCATGTTGTTTGGGAAAAGCGCGCAACAAAGGGATGGTTCGCCTGATTTAGCAAAGAATTCAGTATCGGGCCTGGCGGCCCCGTCGCTTTGGGCTTTTGTATTGCTCGCCCTCATGGTTGCTTTATTGTTGAATGGTGCAATCGCAGGGGCTGATCAGACGAATGAAAACTTGCCTGGATACGGCGAGGAGGCCGAAGCTGCTGACTATTACCTTGGGCCGGGGGACCTTTTAGATATCCGTGTTTTTGGAGAACCCGAGGTGTCCTCCCAGGTTATTGTTCGCATCGATGGCAGGGTTTCATTGCCGCTTGCCGGTGAACTCATGGCT
>SLIE01000042.1 GCA_007135795.1 Desulfobacterales bacterium | reverse complement strand
TTGAAACCACCGGCTAGTTTACCATTCCCCTTGCGGGGAATTTAACGAAATTGCAGTCGATCACAGCAAAGGAAAACCCCGTAGGAGTGAGGTTTTTAAGCGATATAGCAATCACAAAAATCCCAGAATGATTATGAACAGTCAAGCCATAGAATCTTGTCGCCGAATTCAAACCTTGGAGCATCGTCTGATCCCTCAGGAGAGAGCTCTTTCAGAGCCAAGCACATCCCGATAAAAACGTACCGTACTTTCATGTTCGTGCGTGGGTATTTTCATAGCGATATTTCTACCGGGTTCAAATTTTGCCTCCATAAAATGCCGCCTCTCCTCAAGTTGTTGACATCGTAAAGCCACGCCGATAAGCTGCACGTTCCAGTGGCGAATGCAAGATTCACCGGCTTTGCTTATTTGCTTTACCTCAAAAGCAAATATGTTGTGACTCTCTGCAAGAGAGTGCTACATCAATGCATTTCAAAGGACGACGGAAATAATCGATTCCGTTGCCCAAGATAAGCCTTTGACAGCAGAAAAATGGATACATACAGTATTTTCAAAAGTTGAGCGCCTTCGGTCGAATCCGGAAATCAGACGGATTATCCCTGAACTGAATGAACACCACTTTAGGGAATTAATTTACAGAAATTATCGGATCAATTATCATACCGGATAAAACCAATATCCATACTTGCGAGTCGTGTTAACGACCGTTTCTGATATTACGTTTATTCAACAATGGGGGGAAGTGTTTCAGATGGCAGAACTGCCGGATTTGCATCAGCCTGTCATGACCATCGCACACCGGAACATGGTGACACTGGATGAAGATTATACCGTTCAGCAGGCATTGGACTATATCCGGTCACATGGGTTTGGAGAGAAAATTGTTTATTTCTATGTGGTGAACAAAGAAAACCAGTTGAAAGGGGTGATTTTGACCCGAAGCCTGCTCACTTCCCCCTTGGAACAGAACATTTCCGAGGTAATGATCAACCGGCTTATAACAATTCCCCATAACGCCACCATATTGCAGGCCTATGACATGTTGTCCCATCACAAGCTTTTGGCGCTTCCCGTGGTGGACCAGCGACAACACATCCTGGGCGTGGTCGATGTCAGCATATTCATGGACGAGAACTATATAAAGGATCTTACCCAAAGAAGAAAAGAAAGGACTGAAATTCAAAGACTTCATGCAAGATTAAGAAGCATTCTTGATCATATGCGTGAGCTGGTACTATCCTTCTCCTATCTTGAAGATTTCGACAAGGACAGCATAAATGATTTTTCATTTTTCGATGACCATCTTGTGGAGATCAATTCCTCGGCTCTGTCCTTTTATGAAGTCCCCGCATCTTATATTCTGCACAAAAAGATAAGTGCTTTTGATTTAATTCATGAACTCGACAGAGATAAAGTTCTTGCCCATTACAAAGGCTTGTTCGAGAAGGGATTTTCTGAAACCACCTACAGAATCGTTACCCAGAGAGGTCAGATAAAATGGGTTTCTGATTACGGTCGTGTCGAGTATATGAAAACAGGGCGGGTGAGAAGGATTAATCATATTATCGAGGATATCACCGTAAGAAAGAAAGCGCTCGATGAACTTCAGGCCAGCGAAGAAAAATATCGCCGGATATTCGAGCTTTCCAAAGACATGATCTATATCTTTAACCCAAATGGACAGTTAATCGATATCAATCCGGCCGGCATCCAACTTCTGGAACTCAACAGCAAGGAAGAAGCAACGCAGAGAAATATAGCGGCGTTTCACGTTGATCCGGAAGCAGGGAAATCGCTGATCAAGGAGATTTTGGAAAAGGGAGAGGTTACCAAGGACAGGCTGTTGTTTCAGAATGTAAAAGGCGACAAATTTGAAATAGGACTGAACATTATCGCTCAAAGGGATGACACCGAAAGAGCTGTTTCTTATCAGGCAATCGCTCATAACATTACGGAAGCGGTCCGACAGAAAGAAATGGAGGCGATCAGCCAGCTAGCGGGATGCTTTGCAGATGATCTGGCATCACCACTAAGTGTGATAATGATGGGAGTTGAAGCATTTAAGACGCTTTTACCGGGTATTGAAGAATTAACTGAAAAACTCTCCGGTCCCGATGAAAGGAAAGGATTGGAAGAGATTATAAATGAAATAAAATTTCAAGTTTCAGATGCAAATTATTCTCTCATTGAGATTACGGTTGCCGTTGAAGATGTAAGACAGCGATTGAAAGAGATCAGAGACCAGTATTGGAATTTAAAGAAAGTCTCAGACGGTTCCGGAGGAATTATTTACCAGAGAGCAACCAAGCAGAGTTAGTATTATAGCCCTCACGCTGCAAAGGGTTGCCAGTACCATTTCTTCAAACGCCGGTATGTATCTCCAGCCCATTGCGGGGCTTCGGCAAACAGGGAATAGAGCACCGGCACCACCAGCAGGGTCAGGACCGTGGCCAGCATCAACCCGGAAATAACGACAGTCGACAATGACTGCCAGTACTGGGAGGTCTCGCTCACCAATGCGATTTTCATGTTCCTGAAGTCAATGGAGATACCTGTCACCATGGGGACGAGTCCCAGTGTTGTTGTTATGGCAGTGAGGATAACGGGTCGCAGCCGGGTGGCGCCGGCGCTGATAATCGCATCCTGGAGCGCCATGCCCCGGGCCCGCCCTGCTGTTCCGCCACGGTGATCCGGGCGCCGGGGATGAGCCTGACCCGCTCCCGGATCAGTTCAATATCTTGTGCTGAAGGGGATTTTCGATCTTCAAAATCTATAAACTCTATGCCCAGCCGATTATCCGAATACTCTGAAAACAGCGAACTGCTGGCCTTCTTTTTAGCGGTAGCATAAATATGGGCGATATTGCCAATATCGGTGGGCCCCATAACGGATTCCCCGCTCCGCAGGAGATGGGCCTGAAGGTAGCGTTAACGTCTGATTCCGGAATACCCACGTTTACCTTGACTTTGTCGATCTGCATGACCTCGGCCACCGGATCGGCGAAATTCAGATATTGCCCCCGGTCAATGTAGACATTATTGACAATCCCGCTGATGGGGCTTCGAATGGTGCATCGCAATAAATTGAGTTCGGCACTGGCAAGTTCCGCTTTGAGACGGTCGACCTGTGCCGTTATGTCGTCGAGCTGGGAGCGTGAAGCGAACGCCCCTTCGAACAACTGCTCGATCCGATTTTTCGAAACCAGCGCTGTATCGTAGGAGGCGCGCGCCGCATCTACCGCGATTTCATAGTCCCGGGCATCCAGCACGGCAATGATATCGCCTTCATGCACATGCGCACCTTTTTCAATCCGCTTTTCAATCACCTGTCCCCGGACTTCGGCGGCGACATCGAATCTTGTCCATGGTTCAACCACACCGGGCAGGTTGATTCTATCCCGCAGGACACCAGGATTCAGGTCAAGCGCGACCACGTTTACTTCCGGCGGGTCGAGGGGAATATCGAGTTTTTTTGCAGCTATCTGTTTTTCAACATAACTGATTTGGCCGGCGAGCCTCTCCTGCTCAAAATGCACAAACGCCGATAATGGCATATGGAGGACGGATTTGGCCTGGTCTTCGCTCATGCCGAGTTGAGCCGTCAATACCCGGACGGCTGCGATCTGATCTTCGGATGTTTTCAAAATTTCAATCACCCGATCGATTTCGGTTACGGCAAGCTGCATCCCTTCAAGATTTCGCAACCCTTTTTTCGCTGCTTCCAACTGATCGGTCTTGATCCTGATCAAGCCCGAAAGACCCACAATAACGGCAACAAGCAACAGAATCGGGAGCACCCCCCAGAATCTCTTCAACCAGACCCGAAGCCGTGTTTCCTTCTTTTCATCCTGAATTTCATGGGGCATTTTTGTCTTCCTTGCCGAAAAAAAGTATTCGCCGTCTATGACTGTGCTGTCCGCAACAGGAGTCAATCCCCCGGAATAAAGCAAAAGCAGTGTCAGGCAGGAGGGAGAAATTTTTCTGCACTTAACACATTGTTATTCAAGACCTTTAATTAACAGGATATCGCAACGCAATAAAGCTCTATTACACAAATTGAATTTTCTGTCAACGCTCATGGTTTGCCCCCGTCCGCCGGCACATTGACTTTTAACCAAAATCATAAAGTCATCGGCATCTCGAACATAGAGAGCACCACAAAGTCAGCAGGCCGCAAATCACGATGCAAGAAGACCTTTGAGATATTGGCCGCTATACCCAATTGGTTGTCATGAAGGTGGAGAGGATTTACCTTTTATATGACCGAAACCAATTTGACGGATATGAAAAAACGGCTCAAACAGGAACCGGGAAGAC
>SLIE01000408.1 GCA_007135795.1 Desulfobacterales bacterium | reverse complement strand
TTTATCTGCGGTATTTCTTCTGTTTACGCAAAGCTTGCAAGCAAGCTAGAAGATAGCATCACCAGCCGGTTTACCACCAAGCTCATCCGTTGGCTGGTGGCGCGCAACCGCACACGGCATCAAAATTACGGGGATTCCACCTTCCTGCTGGAGCCCAACCTCAAAGATGGTGCCGGTGGCCTCAGGGATTATCACACGCTTTTGTGGATTGGGAAAATCATGTTCGGCATCAAGGATTTCAGGGATTTTGAATACCAGGGGATCCTATCCCATGATGAATACAGCAATATGTGTGATGCGCTTTCTTACATATGGGGAATTCGCAATCGCCTCCATTATTTTGCCGGGAGAAAATGCGACCAGTTGTACTTTGAGTTTCAGACAAGACTGGCCGAGGAGATGGATCTGTCGGTCAGAGAGGCCCAGATGCCGGTTGAACGGCTGATGGGAGACCTCCACGCCAAGATGGGGTACGTTAAAAAACAGCTTTTGCTCCTTCTTTTCGAGCTGGGTTATGAAAAACCGTCGCGACGCAGCATTATCTTTCAGAAACGCCCGGACGTGCCGGGAATTCAAATCTCCCGGGGCGGTCTCAATTTTATTTCTCCCAACAGGATTCTGGGTGAACCCATCCTGTTGATAAGAATTTTCGAGGTGAGTGCCCGGATGCGCTTGCCGCTCGTTCGCGAGGCAACCCGCCTGGTGCATGACTTTCTGTACCTTGTGGACGATGAATTTCGCAAGAATCCCGGGGTGAGAAATTCATTTGAAAAGATACTGGTTACCTCGGTATCGTCTGTAGATGTGCTCGAACAGATGCTGGAAACGGGGTTTCTGGCGACCCTGATTCCTGAATTTGCGGGGATTGTGGACCGCATGCAGTTTGATGCCTATCATCTGTTTCCCATAGATCGCCATTCCATTCGCGTGGTCCAAAAACTTCAGGATTTTGGAGAACCATCACAGAACCCCGAGGAAGAGATAGGTCCTTTTGTCCAGATTTACCGCGCGCTCAAAAAGAAACATCTTCTTTTACTCACGGCACTTCTCCACGACGTGGGCAAGGGTGTCCCGGAGCGGCGACATTCCGAGGCCGGCGCTGAGATGGCGGAAAGTGTCGTGCGGCGCTTTGGGTACTCTGAGCGGGAAAACGATCTGATCTGTTTTTTGATCAAAAATCATCTGCTTCTTGCCAAGACGGCCACCCGCCGGGACATTTATGACGAAGAGACGGCCATCCGCATGGCCAGGGAAATAAAAGAGATAAAACGATTGAAGATGCTTTACCTGATCACGGTGGCTGATTCCATGGCAACCGGCCCCAAGGCATGGAATTCCTGGACGGCAACCCTGGTCCGGGACCTGTTCCTGAAAGTGTTACGCATTCTGGAAACAGGAGAACTGGCTTCCACGACCGCCGTCAAGCAGGCGGAAAAGAAAAAGGCCTTCGTGCGAACCGAATTGTCAATGCCGGGGAAGGGCGTGGAGGGTGTGGCAGTGGAGCAGGTGCTCGAGGTGCTGTCACCAAGATACCTGTTGTATACGGAAGCAAAAGATATCGTCGCCCATATCGATCTTTACGGCAAACTGGGGAACGCGCCGTTTGTCTGGAGCGTCGGGCAAGGTGAATCGATTGGTACCCGGAAGGTGGTTGTATGCGCAAAGGATTACCCCGGCCTTTTTTCGGCGATATCCGGGGTGTTCACGTTAAATGGGATCGATATTCTGAATGTGCAGGTCTTTACTTGGAAAAACGGGATTGCGCTCGATGTTTTCACGGTCACCCCGCCGCCGGATCTCATATTCGAGGCGGAGCGCTGGCATCGTGCCGAAGAAAACCTTGTTGCCGTGCTTGCGGGAAAACTTGATTTGTCAAAGGCGGTCATAACATCGAAGCCGGCTAGAAAAGATCAGCTGGTGCTGCGGCCGAACAGGGTGGTGATCGATAATGAAAGTTCGAGTTTTTTTACCATTGTGGAAGTTTTTTCCTATGATTATCCAGGGTTGTTGTACCGCATAACGGATATGCTCACCCGGTGCGGGCTGGATATATGGGTGGCAAAGATTGCAACCAAGGTCGACCAGGTGGTTGACGTGTTTTATGTCCGGGACTCCCAGGGGAGCAAAGTCGATGAAGAAGGGACGAAGGAGATTACGTCCCGGTTATTGTCCGTGCTTCCGGGTCCTGATTAAGCCGGGTCGATCATTATTAACTAATGACAAAGTGTATGAGGGGGAAAAATGTTTAAAAGAATGTCAGGGCTGTTCCTTGCAGCGATTTTAATGGGACTTGTGATGGCAGGGCAGGCTTTTGCGGCAGACGTGCTTGACAGCGGGGATACGGCCTGGATGATTGTCGCCACCGCACTTGTCATGATTATGACGCCGGCCGGGTTGGCCTTGTTTTATGGCGGTATGTCGCGCTACAAAAATCTCCTCAATACGTTTGCCATGACCTTTGTCGCCTACTGCCTCGGCAGTGTGGTCTGGGTCATGTGGGGGTACACACTGGCTTTCGGAACGGATGTCGGGGGCCTGATAGGGGGGTTGGATTACCTGTTTTTGCGCGGAATCGGACCCGAGGACCTGTCAGGTACCATACCGACATACACTTTCGTGATGTTTCAGATGACATTTGCCTGTATTACCGTGGCGCTCGTGCTCGGATCGGCGGTCGATCGCATGAAGTTTTCCTCGTGGGTTGTATTTGCAGTGTTGTGGCTGACGCTGGTTTACGCGCCAATGGCACACTGGGTGTGGGGCGGCGGCTGGATCGAGCAGATGGGTGCACTTGATTTTGCCGGCGGCAATGTCGTTCATATCAACGCCGGCGTAGGCGGTTTGGTGCTGGCCCTGGTACTGGGCAGGCGTATGGGGTATGGCAAGGAAGCGATGTTTCCATCGAGCATCACCCTTACAGCCCTGGGGGCGGCCATGCTTTGGTTTGGATGGTTCGGTTTTAACGCAGGAAGTCAGCTTGCGGCGGATGGTATCGCGTCATCGGCATTCATGGTTACCAATACCTCCGCGGCCATGGGGGCCCTGGCCTGGATGTTTGCGGAATGGGTTGTTGACAAAAAACCGACGGTTCTGGGGATTGCCTCTGGTGTGGTGGCGGGTCTTGTGGGTATTACCCCGGCTGCCGGGTTTGTTGGGATGCCGGCCGCACTTGCCATTGGTCTTGGTGCGGGCTTGATCGGATACATCAGTGTGGCCAAGTTGAAACATCGTCTCGGGTATGACGATTCTCTCGATGCTTTTGGTGTTCATGGTGTCTGCGGCATCTGGGGGGCGCTTGCAACCGGGCTGTTCGCCAACCCGGCCATTACCGAGGGGGCCGCGGGGTTGTTTTATGGCAATCCCGGCCAGCTGTGGATACAGTTTCTGTCGATCATCGCCACCATGGCATTCACTGCAATCGCCACGCTTGTTGTTATCGGTATAACAAGTGTTTTGACAGGCGGATTGCGGGTTACGGCCGACGATGAAATTCAGGGGCTCGACAAAGCGATTCACGGCGAACGCGGCTTTGAACTTGGACCCTAAAAATTACCAGGTCAGGGGTGTGTTTTTAATTACCGCCATTGGGAAAATCACATACACAGGAGCAGATCATGAAAAAGATAGAAGCCATTATCAAACCTTTCAAACTCGATGATGTTCGCCAGGCGTTGAGCGATATCGGCATCCAGGGAATGACCATTACCGAAGTCAAGGGTTACGGCCGGCAAAAGGGACATAAGGAGATATACCGGGGGGCTGAATACCTCGTAGATTTTATGCCCAAGATTAAACTTGAAATTGTGGTTTCAACCGATCTTGTGGAGAAAGTGATTGATTCGGTGCGGACTGCCGCAAATACCGGAAAAATTGGTGATGGAAAGATTTTTGTCATGTCGCTTGAGCAGATTGTACGGGTCCGAACGGGGGAAAAGGATGAAGACGCCATTTAGTATTTTGCGTAAACATGTTACAGGAGTACCGAATGATCAAAGCCCGGGGGCATGATCCCGGGCCAAACAAAAACAATGTACTTGTAAATCCAGATAATATTTAAAAGGAGGATAAAATGTCAGAACCAAAAGCGATACTCGAGATGATCAAGCAGGAAAAAATAAGGGTCCTGGATATCCGTTTCATGGATTTCCCCGGCGTATGGCAGCATTTTACGGTTCCGGTGTGCGAGTTGGAAGAATCGTCCTTTGAAGACGGCTATGGGTTTGACGGATCGAGCCTCAGGGGGTGGCAGCCCATTAATGCCAGTGACATGCTGGTTCTTCCGGATCCCACAACGGCCAAAGTGGACCCCTTCTATGAAGAGCCCACACTGGTCA